>DASWKT010000320.1:0-13325 GCA_036396515.1 Anaerolineales bacterium
GCCGCTAATTCCATCGTTTCGCGTTCTCTGGCTTCTTCTTTTTTAGCTTTCTCTTTTGCGGCCTTTTCCGCAGCTTCACGTTCTGCTGCTCGCTCTGCAGCTTCTTGTTTAGCTTTTGCGCGCGCTAATTTTTCCGCCTCCTCCCTAGCTTTTTGTTCAGCCACGGCTTTTTCCGGCGCCAAACGATCCTCTTCGGGTTTTAGGGTCGCAAGGCGTTCTGCCTCCTCCCTAGCCTTCCTTTCCTCCTCCGCTTTCTGCTCTACCTGGCGGACGGATTCCAAGACTTGCGTTGCCATTTGTGCCACACGACGGGTGGTGTTCTCATCTATTGCAATTTTCTCTAATGCTTCTCTTGCCGAGCGTGCTAAACTAATATTTTTGCCCTTGACGATCTTATCCAATTTTTGAACAGCTGCTTCACGCACGTAGGGGCGAGTGTCTTCAATTTCATCAATTAATTCATTGGGTAGAGGCATCGGCTTGATGTCTTCAATGTGTATATTGTGACGCAGAACAATTTCTCCCTTTTGTTGGCTTGAAAATTTTGACGGCGTTTGTTTTGGAGTGGCAAGCTTTACCATCTCATAGGCGTAGTCATACAACTCATCCACAGTGATACGACCATCGCCATCCAGATCTGCTTCACCTTCCAAACCTTCCACTAAGAAATGGGTGAACAAGGAATTGTCTGTTTCCCCAATTATCTTATCGCCTTCCCAGGCGAATTGAGTCGAATCGCTCGCTGTCAGGATAACACGACCATACCCTCCCTGAAAGGCGGGGGCTGTTCCGATGCTTACGCCCATTGCGGCTTTTGTTCCCTGAGCGAATGCTCCACTATTACAACAATCCAAAATGAGTACTTGTCGCCTTGAGCGGCTTTGGTCCATTGCATCACGTATGAAATCTGACTTAATAGCTGTAGAGCGCAGGCGAAAACGATTCGTGTTCTGGACTGCCAGATACAAAGCGCCAAGTTCATCTCGCACACCATGTCCTGAAAAATATAGGAGAAGCAGATCATCGGGCTTCCTTTCATCGAAGAATCCGTCAATTGCCTCACTCACAATAAATTCTGGCTGATTCAACAGAATATTGACCTCATCGAATGCGCAAACTTCCGGCGATTTGAGAACTCGAGCGAACTCCTCCGCATCGCGACCAGGCGCGGATAATTGTTCCAACTTCGGGTCGCTATATTCCGTATTACCGATGATCAGAGCAAATTTTCCACTCATTTCTTCTTCTTCCCCATATCCAGTTTTGCAAGAAGTTTTTGGAATTCGTCTGGCGATCCTTCAAATTCAATTACTTCTCGGCCAACTTTGCCTTTAAATTTCACAGTCCGTCCCTGTCCACGTGCAGCCCATGCCTGCACCAGTGCTACAACTGCGGGAAGGACAGTAGGCAACGCGGAAATCACGATGGAGCCTGTCGTCACCGGGTCACCCGATTTTGTCCAGCCAGGAGCATCTCCACCTGTTGCCAGTTCTGCTGATTCGACATCCGTCTCTCTCAATTCGGAGAGAAGTTGACGCGTCATGCGGTCAAGTTCCTCCTCTGTGGCATCGCTGGCTGAAATCTCAATGTTCAGGTCACTCAGTTCTCGATTGTCCATGAGAGGGCCCCTTTCTTCGACCCATCAAACCCTTGACAGACGGTAGGCGCATTATAAACCCGCGCACTTCATATTGATATGATTTAATATGATTTATTCACATTCTTGCCTTGCCTCACTCGGGCCGGGCAAAACGAAAACATCCGATGCCTTCAGACAGCGGATGTTCGCCTAATTCAAAGTGCAACTTTCAGTCGCCTGTTTGCGGCCTGTGTTGGATCAGGTTCAATCCCGCAATGTAGAAGAAGCCAAGCATGTAAAGGATCATCCAGGGGGTCAATCCCCAAGAGGCCAGTACAATCCCGGTCACCAAAGCGTAGACACCTAAGGCGATCTCTGCCCAAACCATGGAGCTGAGAGGTGCTACATAGGCGCGGTCGATCTTTTTCTTCTGCTTGCTGTTATCGAGGTTGAGTTTTGGGGTGCGGATAAACGTGCCACCCTTGCTGAATAGACCTTCCAGAACGGCAATCGATGTGCTTAGCGAGAGTCCAAACCCTACAATAACCAGGAGAGGGAAACATCTAATCCGTTTGAGAAAGGAAGTTTTGTAGGTTGCGGTGGCCGTCAGATAGAGCAGCGGCGGGCCCAAACCGGCAATAATGGAGATGGGATAGATATTAAATGCCTCTGGCATGAGCAATCCAACCGGAAGAGTAAGCAATAGTATTGCCAGCATAAGCGGATGGACAAAATATCCTGTGAGGTGCAAGAGCGCCATTATACGCACTTTCCACGGCAAACCTGATTCTCCCAGAACTGTCGGTAAAATCTTGCGAACGACCTGAAAGCTCCCTTTCGCCCACCGGAATTGCTGCTTTTTGAAAGCCTCCACCTGGGGAGGCAGTTCGGCGGGGACAACTACATCCGGCAGATAATCAAACTTCCAGCCGCGCATTTGGGCTCGATAGCTTAAGTCGAGGTCTTCAGTTAAGGTATCCCACTGCCAGCCGCCGGAATCTTCGATACAGGCACGTCGCCATAAGCCAGCGGTACCATTGAAATTGAGAAAGAAGCCGTTCTTTGAACGAACGGTTTGCTCGATGATGAAATGACCGTCGATGCCCATCGCTTCGGCCCGCGTTAGTGAATTATATTGCTGGTTGGTGTGACCCCAACGGGTCTGGATGCATCCCAATTTCCGGTTTTGAAAGTATGGGACCGTCCGCTTTAGCCAATCGCGTTTTGGGACGAAGTCGGCATCAAAAATTGCGATAAATTCCCCTGTGGCAGTGCGAAGCCCGTTATTCAGCGCCCCGGCTTTATATCCCTGGCGGTTCACGCGGTGGATCAATTCAATATTCACGCCGCGCGATTTGTATTCCTCGACGAGTTGGCTGGCAAGGTCAAGCGTATCGTCCGTGGAATCGTCCAGTATCTGGATCTGGAGACGGTCAGCGGGATAATCCAGGCATGTCACGGCGTGCAACAAACGCTCTACTGTATATTTTTCATTGAAAATTGGGAGCTGAATTGTCACCGGCGGCCACTTTTTGAGCGGACGAGCTCTTCCCTCGTGCTTTTTGGAAGTTTTCATCAGCAGGTACAAAATAGTGGTAAACAAGTTATGAAGGCCGTAGAAAGCCAGGCTAACGATCACAAGGAAATAAAATACTCCAATCAAACCAGTGAGTATTTGCAAAGTGGTATCCTCCTGTATTCCTATCAGGAACATCTTTTCGGCGTTTTCGCCTTTGTTAACAAGATGGAATCACAACCATCTCTTCTTATGGTTGTATTAATAAGAACGATGAAAAACCGCGAGTATTATGCTTTTGGTGAAAACTGTCTTAGGGAGGAATTAGAAATTGCTAAGACGAAAGGTCGGGCTTAAAGCTAGACACCCATAGATAAGGTAGATTAAGCCCATAATATATGAATATCCCACCATTTCATAGCTTCAATTCAAAGCCACGCGACTGAAAAAATCGTCGGTATGCCATTAACTAACCTTACTCAGCCTTGCTCAAGGCTCACGGCCCTTGTGGCAGCGTGAAGATCCGCAAGGTGACTTGTTAATGGTTCGAGCGGAAAATTATTCCCCGATTCCGAGTGTTTTGCGCGCGGGGATAAAAATCTTGGCAACTTTTGTCGCTATGGCGGTCTGCCAATGATAGAGTACGATATAGAGAACTGCGAGAGCCATTATCCAGAAGGAGACGGACCCTATCACTCCCACTCGTGAGACATGGTAAATCATGGGATTGCCCTCCAGCCACGGCAGCGTTTCTGGCATAGGTTTCCCATCCAGTATATAGTACAAGACATCTTCAAGGCCAGAGAATGCGCCTACGAAAAGGGATATTAGAAAATAGAGGCAATCCTTCCACGCGCCCCACATAAGGATGACTCCCATAATTGCATAACCTGCCAGGGAAACAAACCAGCCAGTATGGTAGATGGTGGCGTATTGGACCATTTGATTGGTCTCAAAGATTCTCTGCCAGATGAGGATATCAGCGAGTGTATAGAACAGGAGCGCCATTGCGGCTGCGATGACAGGGCGATATTTCTTCATTGATTGTTGACTCCAAAAAAATAAATAATTGAAACGGTACATAGCATTCACGTCAGTCCAAATTGCGCAGTAGTATACTCATGATTTGCAGGAGCACCATAGGCAGCGACCTACGGTATACCTACTTTTTGGCTACATTTTGCAGAAGTGTTAATTTTCTCTGGTGTTCCAGGTCCTCTCAAATGTTTAGCTTTCTTATCTTCAGGAGTGATTGTAATAACTGTCTTCCAATACTTGACGCATTTCACTGCTACAGGTTACGGGTGAGGAGCTTGCAGGTTAGCAAAGACTCAATCCCAATCAATGCTCTTTTTGCCTCTACACCTTATAAAAATGAGGCGAGTTCATACGTGGCCCCGGCAATTGATTCTACGTTCTTAGTGCTCCAGTTCCGCCGGGTGTGGAGGATAATTTGGGGGCGTACGGCGGAACTCATAGTTTTCCATCACGGCCTCAATAATGTTCTTTTGTTCATCGGTAACAAGCTTGAATTCCAGCCCGATGTTGAGGAATTCAGGGCTGAGATCCTTGTGACACCAGGCGACACGTACGGGCAAAGCCATGCTCGGAACGTTGATCTTCGGCAATTCGGGCAGTTGAATGGAGATCGCCAATTCAGAATCGATCTCCATCGGCTGCTCCCCAATGACCATGGCACCCGATAAGTTTAGATCGCCGAGATATCCGATCAACCTGCCCTCATATAGATCAAATACCTGTGAGTAGGACATCAAATTCTTGCGCGGCTGTCTGCGTCTTTCCTGCATTTTGCTCTCCGTTGATAGTTTACATGACTTAAGGCTCTACATCAATTGCATACACGTCTTAAAATCTCTCTTGGCCAGTGCTAACTGTGGTTAAATCGACCCCATGCGTTGGATCTATCTTTCCCCCCATCTTGATGATGCTGTGCTCTCCGCCGGCGGCTTGATCTACGAACAAACAAAATCGGGTATCCCTGTTGAAATTTGGACTTTAATGTGCGGGTATCCATCAGAAGCCGAGTATTCGTCGTTTGCGCAGTTGCAGCATGCGCAATGGGGATTCTCATCAGCAGAGGAAGGTATCCGCATACGGCGGGAGGAGGATCAACGCGCGGGGACCCGGGTGGGCGCGAGCGTCGTCCATTTTGACTTTCTGGATTGCATTTATCGGCGTGGGGCAAATGGTGATTGGCTTTATTACGATATTTTCACACCAGTGCACGATGAGGATGCGGAAATCCTCTCTCAAATTGTGGAGACTGTTTCTTCCCGCCTCATGCCGGATGATGTGCTGGTCTGCCAGCTCTCGGTTGGTTCTCACGTTGACCATGTCCTCGTGCGACAGGCAGCCGAGTTGCTCGGGCGGCCGCTTCACTATGACGTGGACATCCCTTATCTGTTCTATAAGCCTCACGAACTGGAGCCGAAAACGGCCGGGATGAGGGAATCCGTCCATTTGGTGACGGAAACAGGTTTGCGGTGTTGGCAGGCGGCGATTCTGGAGTACAAATCCCAGCTCCCAGTGCTGGGGGACTCGTTTAACACAGTGGAGAAGGCTAGGGAGGCTATCCGATCCTATTGGGAGGAGCGAAAGGGAATCTCTCTCTGGAAGGTTACATAATACTTGTACTGACCGTGAAATCGTGATATATTAAGCGCACTTTCCGGGAAACCCACGCCTTTACCCATTCTTTGCATCTCTGAATTCAGAGATGCATATTCTTATAGCAGGACAGGAACATGCCTAACAATTTTTTAACGAAATCAGGTTTTCAAAAGCTTCAGGACGAGTTGGATTACCTGCGCACTGCCAAGCGCCAGGAAGTTGCCAATCGTCTGCATGAAGCCATGGAGGGTGGTGAACTCATAGAAAATGCCGAATATGAAGCTGCCAAGAATGAACAGGCATTTGTGGAGGGGCGCATCCAGGAATTGGAAATGCTCCTTGCGACTGCCAAGATCATTGAAGACAACGGAAAAAAGAAGAGCGATACTGTTCAAATTGGCTCGAAAGTCACCATCAAGGAGGGCAACTTCGAAGCCGAGACTTTTACCATTGTCGGCGTAGCAGAAGCCAACCCGCGTGACGGCAAGATCTCCAACGAGTCGCCGATCGGTAAAGCCATCCTCAATCACAAGACTGGCGAAAGCGTCAAGGTGGAGACGCCCGGCGGCACATATAATGTTAAAATCCTGAAGATCAACTAGACACAGGAGCGTACCTATCTGCCCCGCGCGCCTGCGATGTAGGAGTGCGGGGCCTTTTTATTTGACTTCACTGATCCCCCCCAGCCTTCGGTACCCTCTCTAATTTCAGTGCGTTTCGAGCGTGCTGCACGAAATGAAGAGGCAGGAGAATGGGGTTGGGAGGAAACATGACAGAATACAACTCACTAGAAAAGATCCGCTTGCAGAAACTGGAAGAACTGCGCGCCGAAGGGATAGAAACCTATCCCACGCGCGCACAACGCACACATCTGAGTGTGGATGCAATCGTCGAATTTGAAGCCGCTGAAAAGGCAGGGAAGGAGACCAAGGTTACTCTGGCGGGACGCATCCGTGCCAGTCGCCCCATGGGTAAGGTCTCCTTTGCACACATTGAAGACGGCGCAGGGAAAATTCAATTATTCTTTCGCGCCAACGAGCTAGGAAAGGAACGACTGGATTTTTTCAACAGGATGTTCGACATCGGCGATTTTATTCAAGCGGAGGGGGTAATGTTCCGCACGAAGACAGGGGAAGTGACGCTTCATGTCCACGACTTCAAACTGCTCGCGAAATCCGTCAGCCCTCTCCCTGCTGCAAAGGATGAGACGCTCGAAGACGGTACGGTTGTCCGCCATGCCGCGCTCGAGGACCCTGAACTACGTGCAAGACAACGCTACGCCGACCTGGCAGTGAACCCTCAAGTGCGCGAAGTTTTCCGCAAGCGCGCCGCCATTATCAAGGCCCTGCGGACATTCCTCGATGAGCATGGTTTTGTCGAAGTGGAGACTCCCATGCTGCAGCCCATCTATGGGGGTGCGGCAGCTCGTCCGTTCGTGACCTATCACAACGAACTCGAACAGGACATGTATCTGCGTATTTCGTTTGAGCTGTATCTCAAGCGTTTGCTTGTCGGCAATCTCGAAAAAGTCTACGAGATCGGGCGCGACTTCCGCAACGAGGGCTTGTCATTCAAGCATAACCCTGAATTCACACAACTTGAATTTTACTGGGCATATGCAGATTATTTGCAGGTAATGGAATTGACCGAGCAGATGGTCTCGTTCACCGCCCAACAGGTGCTGGGAACTCAAAAGCTGACCTATAAAGGCCACGAGATCGACTTGACCCCTCCGTGGAGACGACTGGAACTGCGCGAAGGACTCAAAGAAACCAGCGGCATTGATATTGTCGAATATAAAACGGCTCAGGAACTTTTCCGGGCTATCAAAACGAAACATCCCACTAAGACTCCTGATCCCTATGCCACGCGCGGAAAATTGATCGATTTCCTGCTGTCGGAATTCCTGGAGCCGACTCTGATCCAGCCGACGTTACTCTACAACTACCCGCGTGACATCTCACCGCTGGCAAAATCCATTCCCGGTGACCCATTGACTGTGGAACGCTTCGAAGCATATACGGCTGGTTTCGAGTTATGCAACGCCTTTACGGAGTTGAACGATCCACTGGATCAGGAGCAGCGCTTCATCGAAATGGGACGTGATTACGCCGCCGACGATGAAGAAAAGCACCCCATGGATGAAGATTATCTACGCGCTATGCGCTATGGTATGCCTCCCAATGGCGGCTTTGGCATGGGCGTGGACCGTCTCGCGATGCTGCTGCTCGACAAGCATTCCATCCGGGAAGTGTTATTGTTCCCCGCTTTGCGGAATGAAGAATTTGGTGAGGCAAAAACGTAGCCACGGGGTCACGAAGACTCAGAGAAAATAATACTTGGTGACTCTGTGTCTCGGTGACTAAAATCCATGAGCAAACGTGTTCTCATCCTTGGCGATATTCTCGCCATTGGCCTCATCACTCTTATCGGCTTTGCCACACACGGCGAAACGGATCTGGCTTTCCTTCCGCGTATGGCTGCGACATTCTTTCCGTTTGTGATTGGGTGGTTTTTGCTCGCCCCGTGGCTTGGATTGTTCAAAGAGGAAGTTATCGATAACGCGCAGCAGCTCTGGCGTCCCGCGTTGACCGCACTCTTCGCCGCACCCATGGCGGCTGTCCTGCGCGGATTTATTCTCAGCGCCGCGATTATTCCAATTTTTGCCATCGTGCTTGGTGCGGCTTCCGCGTTGGGGATGGTCGTGTGGAGAGCGTTGTATTTTCTTCTAAACCGCAAAGCACGCCAAGGGCGCTAAGCAAAATGAATCTTTGCGTGCTCACCAGCACTCTCCGGCATTTGCACCTGGGGCAGGTGTGTGCTCTTAGCGGTTAAATGTTTGCAGTGATAAAATAAATCCCAATGAACGAAGAAGCTCTCATTCACGATGCGCAGGCGGGCAGTCTCGATGCCTTTAATGCGCTTGTCCTTCATTATCAGGATGGTGTGTTCAATACAGCACTGCGCATCCTGGGCGACGAAGACCTTGCCTCAGACGCGACGCAGGAAGCATTTCTCTCTGCGTTCCGCAGTATCACATCCTTTCGGGGTGGATCGTTCAAAGCCTGGTTAATGCGCACGGTGACGAACGCATGCTACGATGAACTGCGCCGCCAGAAGCGCCGTCCCAGCGTGCCGCTTGAACCCGAGAGTGACGATGGTGAAGAGATCGATTCACCGCGCTGGCTGGCCGACCCGGACATGTCGCCAGAGCAAAAAGCTGAGGCAGATGAAGTGGAACACGCCATTCAGCACTGTCTCAATAATCTTCCTCTGGAGTTCAAAACTGTTGTGGTCATGGCTGATATCCAGGGGATGGATTATCGCGAAGTCGCCATTGCGGTCCGTGTGCCGCTTGGCACCATTAAGAGTCGCCTTGCCCGTGCCAGATTAAGATTACGTGAGTGTTTACAGGGCTTTTCGGAACTTTTACCGGCTACATTTCGTCTGGAAGAGGGAACCAGCGCCTGATGAATCAACGTGACCTCGAACTCCTTTCTTCCTATCTGGACGGACAACTTAAGCCGTCGGATTCTGCGCGCCTGGAAGCACGTCTCTCTTCGGACCCGAACCTGCGTGCCGTTATGGATGATCTACGTGAGGCCCGCAGCCTGCTCCGTCGGCTTCCCTCTCGTAAAGCGCCGCGTAACTTCACGCTCACGCGCAGAATGGTTGGCCAGAATCCTCCGATGCCGCGCGCCTATCCTGCTTTCAGATTCGTAACTGCACTCGCAACGCTGATGCTGTTCTTTACAGTGGGATTAAACTTCCTGGCTCCGCAGGTGGCTTCTCAAGCCCCTGCTTATGGACAGGGGGGAGGCGGTGGAGACACGGAGCTATTTGCGGCAGAAGTCCCAGCCACGGAAGCACCGGCAGCTACCGAAGCGCCGGCCGCACCATCCGCCGAGCTTGTTCCGATGCCGACAGCCACGCTTTTGACGGAAGATTCCGGGCGCATTGCTGAGACTCCAGCCGAGAAGAATGGGTTATCAGCAGAGCCTGCTGTGCCTGATGAAGCCCAGGCCCGCACTGCAACGCCGTTCGTTCCATCCGCATGGCAAGTATTTCTGGCAGGCATCGTTGTAATCGGCGTGTTGCTCATGCTACTGATGCGACAGTTGGCGATCAACCGCTGGCGTCAAAGACAATGATCTGAATGATCAGGTGACAGTCACTCGCTTGGCGAAATTGACTGTCACCTTTTTTGTTTAAGTGTCATAATTGATTTATATGGCGAATTCTGATTTCAATTATTGCCCGCGTTGTGGAGCGTCAGTAAACCACGAAGAACGTTATGGAAAAGTCCGGCCCGTGTGCCCGCAGTGTAGTTGGATCCATTTCGTTGACCCGAAGGTTGCCGCGGCGGTCCTGATCGAGCAGGATGGGCGTGTCCTTCTCGTGCGACGCGGAAACGAACCATTCCGTGGCCTGTGGACTTTGCCTGCGGGATTCATCAACGGGGGAGAGGACCCGGCTGAGGCGGCCGCGCGCGAATGTCTCGAGGAAACGGGCTTGCATGTGCGCGTGACGCGTGTACTCGATATTATCTCGGGCAAGGAGCATCCACGCGGGGCGGACTTCATTATCGTCTATCAAGCGGAAGTCATTGATGGTGAATTAAAACCTGATGACGATGCCGATGCCGTCGAGTGGTTTGCGCGCGAGAACCTTCCCGTGCTTGCTTTTCGCGCCACGCAGAAAGTGCTAGAATCATTTTATGCTTGATGTACGACCTTCACCCATTGCAGGTCAGTGGTATGAGGCTGACCCTGAAATGCTGGCCCGCAACGTGGATGAGTATCTGGAGGAAGCGCAACTACCCGAATTGGATGGAGAGGTGATCGCGGTTATCGCGCCGCATGCAGGACATATCTATTCGGGCGTGATCGCGGGATATGCTTTTGCAGCACTTCGTTCACGAAGCCCAGACCTGGTTGCTGTGGTCGCGCCGATGCATCACCCATACTTTGAACCATTGATCACTACAGCACATGATGCATACTCTACACCGCTCGGTGACGTTCCAGTGGATAAAGATGCCATGGTCGAGCTCGACGTGATCCTGAAATCAGAGCTTGGGTTTGGCTTATCTCCTGTTTCAAACGACAAGGAACATTCGATTGAAATCGAACTGCCGTTCCTGCAACGCTTGTTTTCTTCCGAGAAGAGCAAGTGGAAATTATTACCGGTGATGGTACGCGCGCGCGAGCCGGATGTCTCGCAGGGATTGGGCAAAGCCCTCGCGAAAGTCATACGCGACAAAAACTTTGCCCTCGTCGCCAGCACAGACTTGTCCCACTTCTATAATCACAGAACTGCATTGAATTATGACCGCACCATGCTGAACGAAATCGAATCTTTCGATCCCGAAGGCGCATTTGATGTGGAGCGCGCCGGCAAAGGCTTTGCCTGCGGACTCGGGGCCTTCACGGCGGTGATGTGGGCCTCGCGCGAACTCGGCGCGGACAAGGTAAAGCTCTTGCGTCACGCCACCTCCGGCGATGTGACGGGGGACTATTCATCTGTTGTCGGTTATGCAGCGGCGGTGATTTTGAAGGGGAAATAACAATCTACGAGCGGCGCAATATTTCTTTTACTTGTTTCAACAGGGGTGGAATTTCGTTTTGTACAACATCCCATACGATTTCATCACTAACCCCAAAGTAGTTGTGTGCGACAATATCACGGAATCCTGTTATCTTTCGCCATTTGACGTCAGGATATTTCTTTTTTATCTCATCAGGGATATGTTTAACGGCTTCGCCGATGATCTCCAGGTTTCGTAGAACTGCATCAAATTTTTCATCATCGTGTGTGAACTGCTTAAATGTAACTCCCGCTGTGAATCTTAAAACTTTTTTACAGGCAGTCTCTACGTCATCCAGGTATAGGTCTGGATCACGTGACATAGACCAAATCCTGTTCAATGCGGGTTTTCATGCGGGGTTTAAGAGCCTTTTGAACAACCAGATCAACAGGACGACCGAGCAGTTCTTCGAGATAGAATTTTGTGTCCATGAAACGATCGAAAGTAGCCGCGCCATCAAATTCAACCAAAATATCCACGTCACTGTCCTTATGCGCTTCGCCGCGTGCGACTGACCCAAATACTGCCAAGGATTTGACACCCAAACTATTCAGGTGAAGACGATGTTTTTGTATTTTGGTGATGATTCTTTTGTTCGGCATGAAATAATTATACAACAAATAGTTTTCTGTTACACCACGTTACCTCAAGCCATTATTCATCATGGTCGGTTACACCTCAAGAGTTATTTGAAAAGCGCCTAAATCTCAATCCCATTTTAGGTCCAATTTGCATTCAAGAATTTTCAGGATAGAATCATTCTCATGACCACCTTCGTTCAAATTGTTGTCAACGTCCCTGCTGTCTCAGGGATATTTGATTATGCCATTCCAGAATCTCTATTAGGAAAAGTAGGAGTCGGACATCTCGTTATCGTTCCCTTCGGTAAACAGACTGTCCAGGGCGTGGTCTTCCGATTCATTGATCAAGCGTCCGTTCCAGAAGTCAAAGAGATCCTCGAACTTGTTGACCCCAGGCCTGTGATGACTCAACCTCAGATCGCGTTGGCAGAAGCGATGGCAGAATCTACGCTTTCGCCATTGGCTTCCATTGTCAGTTTATTTTTGCCAGCGGGCTTGAACCAACAGGTGGATATTGTTTATGACTTACGAATTCCAGATTACATCCCTCAAAAATCAACTGTCGAGTCTAGGTTGATCACATTACTGCAAGAACGCGGCCCCCTACGTGGTCGTCAAATTGACACTCACTTCCGCAAAGTGGATTGGCGTAAAAGCGCGGGCTATCTGGTGCGGAGGGGTGTGCTTGCGTCGCAGTCCGTGCTACCGCCTGCACGCGTGAGAACGAAATATATCAAGGCCGCACAACTGGCAGTTTCACCTGAGCTTGCCGAAGCCGCGCTGGAAGATCTGGGCAAGACCGAATCCACACAAACGCGGCGTAAAAAGGCATTGCAGTTTTTGGTTCAGGTGAAGGACGCGATCAATGTTTCGTGGGTCTATGCCGAAAGTGGGTGTAATCTCGCGGACCTGCAGGAACTGGAAGAACGCGGGTTAATAAGATTATTTGAAAGCGAAATATTTCGTGACCCGTTGGAGAGGGCCAGTAGAGAAGTAGACAGGTATTCAGATAAACAGGTTGATGAACTTACGCCTGAACAGACTTTTGCTCTGGAAGAAATTATCAATGCTATCACGTCAACCAGCACACACCTCCCGTTTCTTCTGCAGGGCGTGACGGGTTCTGGCAAAACGGAAATTTATCTGCGCGCAACGGATGAGATCATCAGGCGCGGAAAGCAGGCCATGATTCTTGTCCCTGAGATCGCGCTCACACCGCAAACCGTCCGCCGCTTTCTTGTGCGTTTCCCCGGGCAGATCGGGTTGGTCCATTCGAAGCTATCGGAGGGGGAGCGCTACGACACATGGCGGCGGGCGCGGGCGGGTTCGCTAAAAGTGATCATCGGCGCGCGCAGCGCGTTGTTTGCGCCTTTGCGGAACCTGGGTTTGATCGTTGCGGATGAATGCCATGACTCATCCTATTACCAATCT
>DASWKT010000321.1:0-3393 GCA_036396515.1 Anaerolineales bacterium
GAGTAAGTATGTCCGCCACTTGATGGCGTTGGGTTGCAGAAGTGGTTGAATAGTTGAGCACGAGGGGAGTGTCCGGACGAACGTTTGTGACTCGCACAGCCTGGCGCGGTGTAGAGGGATTGGTATCATGATCCAGCCAGCCTGCCTGCTCAAGGAGTTGAATGCCCGCAGCCGGATTGAATTCATAGGTCTGGACACTGCCGTTATGCAATGGATGGTCTGAGGGGATGTAGTTATTGGGAACCTGTGAAAGTCCGAAGAGAACCGTATCCACAACCTTTTGACGGTCAAGGCATAAGGCAATTGCCTGGCGCACGCGCTCATCACCAAAGATGTCAGGACGGTCCCCATTACCTGTCTGGTCGTAGCCATCATCGTAGGAGGCGGGAACAACCCCAATTCCAAGCCATTCCATGGTCATGGTCTGCGCAGTCAGCAACTTCGCCTGGCCATCTGTTTGCATTTGCTGGAGCAAGCCCACCTGCCCATCGAGGCGGATCGATGGATCGAGCACATCACATGTCCCATCCAGAAGCGCGGTAAATGCGGTCTCTGTATCGGGAACGATAAGGAAGGTCAGCTCGTCAAATTTTGGTAGTCCGCTACCCGCGCGGAAGTAATTGAGGTTCTTGATGAAATGCAGACTTTTGCCAGCCTCCCATTCCTCAAGAATGTAAGGTCCCCATCCGATTGGCATCTGTGACACGGCATCTGCTTCTAAAAGCTCGGCAGGTGTCAGTTGGCCCCAGAGATGCTCAGGCAGGGGCAGCCAAAAATTGGTATAGTAGTCCGGATCAATAAAACCAGGCTTGCCCCACCACTGGATCGTTTGATCGTCCGCTGCTTCATAGGTCTGGGTTCGATCTATGAGGAATTTCGAACCAGGTGTGGCATTGTCTGATGCAAGCCCGAAGGAATAGATCGAATCACTCGCTGTGAGAGGCTCGCCGTCTGACCACATCAGCCCTTCGAGCATCGTAAAGGTAACCACGAGTTGATCCATTTGGATCGTGCTCGAACCGTCGTAAGTAACGACACAGTCATCACTGCGACATCCGCTCGGGCGCACTTTGTCACCTGTAGTCAGAAGCACAAGATCGCCACCTGCATCCACAACCTCAGTGCCCGCACTCACTGTGACCGGACTCACCTGCGCATCGCCATCCTCAAGGCTTGGGACCTTTTCGAGGATGATTGACTCATATGCATATTCGACGACATCTATCGGGCCGTCGAAGATTGCAGATAAAACGCTGCGTGCGGCGGAATTCAAATTGCCGTACGGATAAAGCGTGTTCGGTTCCTCGCCAAGACAGATCGTCAATGTACGCGGAGCGGGAGTCGGTGTAACAAGCGGCGTTGAAGCTGGGGTTTCAGGAGTTCCAGGAATAATGGGGATGTCAGTCACCTGCGGCGCGCAGGCCGCAAGAGTTAGAGTGAGAACCACGTAAATAATAAATTTACGATACCCAGCTCTTATCTTTAACATGAAGCGCTCCTTGAAAAAAGGATTCGGGTTTTGCAACCCGAATCCTATCGCATCCCGGCAGTTTCCACAAGTTAGATCTGTGATTTCACTTCCGGCTTCCCCGAACGTAGAGGGAGGCTCCAATGATACCGAGGAACACTCCTGTAAGCGAAGCGCCATAGGAGAAGAAATTCAGAAAGAAAGTCGATGGGATGAGGTGGATGACCATCAAAAAAGGCAGGATCATGCCCGTCAACGCGAGCAGAAAGCCAATCAGGATCAGACCCCAGGGTGGTATCCGAATCATTACTCATACAACCAGCAGGCGACAAAATGGCCAGGTTCCGGTTCAAAATCCGGAGGGAATTTCACATCACACAAACCCGCCATGAATTGTGGACAGCGCGGGTGGAAACGGCAGCCTGTTGGCGGGTTGACCAGGCTGGGCGGCTCCCCTGGCGGGATCTCCTTGAGCGTTTCCGCATTTCTCGCATCCGGCTCAGAAGTGCCAGTGAGCAACGCCTTTGTGTATGGATGAAGCGGATTGTCCAGGACTTTGCGCACCTCGGCCTTCTCGATTAGATTACCTGCGTACATTACAAAAATGCGTTCAGAAAAGTAACTCACCGTGGATAAATCATGAGTGATGTAGATGACCGATAAATTGTGGGATTCTTGCAAGCCTCGAAGAAGCTTGAGGATTTCCACCCGTACTGAAGCATCCAGCATGGAGACAGGTTCATCGGCTACAAGAAGCTTGGGTTCCATAATCATGGCGCGAGCAATCACCACGCGTTGCTGTTGTCCGCCACTGAGCATGTGAGGATATTTCTGCAGGAAATCTTCCACTGGAGTGAGTCTGACTTCCTCCATCGACTTGTGAATACGCTGGAGGCGTATATCTTTATTCTTGATACCGCCGACGATAAGAGGTTCTTCCAGAATCCTTTGAATATTCATGAAGGGAGGCAGTGCGCCATACGGATCTTGCTGCACATAACCCACATGGGAGTGATACCAATGCATGCCCTTATCATCCAGTTCGGAAAGATCCTTGCCATCGAAGATAACTTTCCCCTCAGTCGGCTTGTACAGTCCGAGGATGGTTTTCATCAGGCTGGATTTGCCGCAACCGCTCTCGCCTACCACAGCAATTGTTTCGCCCTCATGAACATCAAAAGTAACACCGTCCACAGCTTTTACATAGCCAGCATGGCCAAACCCAAAACGCCTCAGTTCGAACCAGACACGCAGGCCATCAATGGACAAAATGACCTTTCTTTCCTGATCCTTTTTTTCTGTTCTCTCGATAACACCTGTATTGGCATCAGAAACCATTAAACATACTCCTGCTCATGAATATAACCAGCACCTGACCAGACGACCCTCTTTTTCGAACATGGGTGGATCTTCATCGCATTTTTCAAAGCGAAAAGGACAACGGTCTTTGAAACGGCAGCCCTTGGGTAGGGCAATCAGACTTGGCGGCCTGCCAGTGATAAATTCAGGCTCTTTATCGCCATGCAGTCTTGGGACACTGGCCATAAGTTTTTGGGAGTAGGGATGGAGTGGTTTGTCAAAGAAATGATAGGCATCATTGACTTCCACAATTTGTCCGGCATACATCACGGCTACATCATCAGCCAACTCGCTGGATGTGGCGATATCATGCGTAATTAGAATGAAGCTGATACCTAATTCCTTCTTCAAGCGCTTCAAAACATTGAAAATACTCGCCTGTGTTAAAACATCCAAAGCCGAAGTTGGCTCGTCCAGAATAATCAAGTTCGGAGAAGTCACAAGCGCCATGGCGATAGCGACACGCTGGCGCATTCCGCCGCTCAATTCGAACGGATAGCGATTGATGAAATCTTCCGGCACACCCACGTGTTGGAACATCTTCTTGACCAGTGAAACAGCCTCCG
>DASWKT010000322.1:0-4087 GCA_036396515.1 Anaerolineales bacterium
CCCGTTATAATTCCTCTCATGTTCCAATTCACCATCACAGCCAAAAATAACCGCGCCCGCGCCGGCGTGTTCACCACGCCTCATGGCGATCTCCGCACGCCTGTATTCGCACCCGTTGGCACACAGGCCACAGTCAAGACGCTCACGCCTGCACAGGTCAAGGAACTGGGCGCCACGCTCGTGCTTTCCAACACGTATCATCTTTACCTGCGCCCCGGCGACGATGTGGTGGCTGGACTAGGTGGTTTGCATCGGTTCATGCGCTGGCCGCATCCCATTCTCACCGATTCGGGCGGCTTCCAGGTCTTCTCGCTGGCACAGACCCGCCAGATAGACGATGAAGGCGTGACCTTCAGGAGTCACATCGACGGCTCAACACATCGCTTCACGCCGCAACGCTCCATTCGAATTCAGGAGAACCTCGGGGCGGACATCATTATGGCTTTTGACGAATGCTCTGATCCCAACGACCATGAATATAGCAAGCTCGCTATGGAACGGACTCACCGCTGGGCGGAAATTTGTGTCAGAGCCAAGCGACGCGGTGACCAGGCGCTCTTTGGGATTGTACAAGGCGGCATTCAAGCGGACCTTCGAGTTGCTTCCGCCAAATTCATCGCTTCTCTTGATACGCCCGGCATCGCCATCGGCGGCCTCTCAGTGGGTGAGACCAAGGAAGAAATGCACACCATGCTCGACGTGATGGAGCCGCATCTGCCCGCGAACAAACCTCGCTACCTGATGGGTGTTGGCACACCTGAAGATTTGATCAACGGCGTGTTGCGTGGGGTTGACATCTTCGATTGTGTGTTGCCGACCCGCCTGGCGCGCCATCACTCTGCCTTCTCGCCCGAAGGACGACTTAACCTGATGAATGCAACTTTTGCGCACGATCAACGTCCTGTGGATGAAACGTGTGATTGCTATACTTGCAGGACTTTCACGCGCGCCTACATCCGTCATCTCATTGTGGCCAAGGAGTTGCTCGCGGGAACACTCATTTCAATCCATAATCTGCGGGCATTGATCAGGTTGATGGAATCAATTCGTGGCTACATTGCCGACGGTTCATTTGAGTCGCGTGTGCCTGAGTTGCTGAGTCAATGGGCGAATAATGCGAAGCGTTTGGTTAATGGGTGATGGAACATGGATAATTGTGAATGGAGAACGGAAATGAGCGTTATGAATCTGGATAAGTTGGAAGTGTGGGTGAGGGCGAAGGATTTTGCATTGGCAGTGTATAAAGACGTTGCTCCTCACTTGCCAAGTGATCAAAAGTGGAATTTGACTCAACAACTGAAAAGAGCTGCACAAAGCATTCCCGCTAACATTGCCGAAGGGTATGGACGTTATCATTTCTTAGACAAAGTCCGTTTTTGTTATAGGGCACGCGGCTCATTGACTGAAGTTCAAAGTCATATGGCACTTGCTCATGAAGTAGGTTATTTGTCCGATGATGTCTACAAACGCATGACCGCCCTTGCTGAGTCAATTGGCAAACAAATCAACAACTGCATGGAGAATCAATGCTAAACCCCCTCGTATTTCCATCTCCAAATAAGAAATATAAAGCCATTTTGACATATCTCGGTGAGGCCCGGTCAGATTTAAGTTATTACACTCTTTCCATTGATAAATTCCCACTTTCCTTTGCGGACCGGATTTTTGGGAAAGCCTGTATATGGTCCCCGGAATCGCGATTCCTTGCTGTCCAGGAATGGAAGGACGTGAATGAACTCCACGCGCCCAAATCCTACCTGCTTCTGATCATCGATATACTCACCAATCGAGAGTGCGTAATCACAAGTGTAGAAGCAGAAAAGGGGAATATCCTCCCTGAGAGTTTTATAGGGGAAAGTCTGATGTATACGGTCATTTATTATGGCCAATTTGGAATGACCAAGAATTTTGAGAGCAAGTTCCCATATCTAAACAACTGGCAAACCATCAAATAACACTGGAGCAACATGACCCTCTTCCACGCCTTCTTGCTCGGCATAATTCAAGGACTGACCGAATTTATCCCCGTCTCATCCACGGCGCATTTGCTCATTGGACAACAATTGTTTGGGATTCCCGCCGATGATGCGATGTTTTCATTCCTTGTTATTGTCCAGCTTGGGACCCTGGTTTCCTTATTTGTCTTCTATTGGAAGGACCTGCTTGCCATAACGAAAGCGACTCTAGACTTTCGGCATTCGACACCTGAAAGAAACCTCGGTTTCTACATCATCCTTGCTACCATCCCCGCTCTGCTTGCTGGTTATTTCCTGAAGGACGCGGTCGAAGCATTTTTCCGGCAACCTATGCTCCAGGCATCGATCCGTTTATTCACAGCGGGAGTGTTGCTCACGCTTGCTGAATGGCTCACAAAAAAGAACCGGACCCTTGAAACGATGACCTGGCTGGATGCGCTCTTTATCGGGTTTATGCAGATCATCTCAGTCTTCCCCGGCGCATCCCGTTCCGGGACGACCATCAGCGGCGGCATGTTCCGCGGCTTTGACAGACCTTCGGCCGCGCGGTTCGCGTTTCTTATGTCCGTGCCTGTGATGCTCGCGGCGGGTGGGTACGAAATGCTGGATGTGATCAAGATGCCGAATCTTGGCGAGTTTCTTCCTTTGCTCGCCGTAGGATTCGTCACTGCTGCGATTGTCGGTTGGTTTGCCATCAAATGGCTGATCGATTATTTAAGCAAACGTTCATTGTATGTTTTCGCCATCTATTGTGCGGTCGTGGGGTTGATCGTGTTTTTTCTAAAGTGAATCGGTGGTTGAGTAGGGCGAGACGCTAGTTGAGACCGTATCGAAACCACCAGTAAGTAGAGTACTTTTTGTTATATGGTAGTTTCGATACGCCCCTCGAAGAATACTCGGGGCTACTCAACCACCGGGCTATCCAACTACATAACTATGGATACAAAATCCCTCCTCAAGCTGCTTGTTGAAACTGAATCCCCCTCTCACGATAAGGCCGCGGTGGATGGCGTCGGTGCAATCGTTGCCGAAGAGGCGCGCGGGCTCGGCGCCCAGGTTGAGATCATTCCAAATAAAGAAACAGGCGATCATGTGCTGGCGCGTTTTGGCGCGCAACAGAGCGCCAGCACAGTCGAAGCGGGGAGAGGGGTTAGAGGTGCGGCAGGAATCCTGTTGCTCTGCCATATGGATACTGTCTTCCCACTCGGCACGCTTCCTAAGATTCCCTATCGTGAATCCGATGGAAAGATCTTCGGTCCCGGCACTCTCGACATGAAAGCAGGGATTGTCATCGCTCTGGCTGCGATCGAAGAAGCACTTAAAAATGGAATGACACGTCCCGTCACTTTGCTCTGCACATCCGATGAAGAGATTGGAAGTCTGACTTCACGTGAATATATCGAACGATTGGCAAAAGAATCTGGGTTGGTGCTTGTGCTCGAAGGTGGGTTAGTCGATGGTTCGCTTAAGACATGGCGCAAGGGTGTGGGGGAATTCAGGGTCAAAGTTCACGGACGTGCTGCACATGCGGGTGGTGATCATGAAAAGGGGAGGAACGCCATTGAAGAGATGGCACATCAGGTCATAGCGATCCAGGGGCTGACTAATTATTCAAAACAAACCACGCTCAATGTTGGCGTCATTCGTGGCGGTACAGTCTCGAATGTCGTGCCCGAAGAAGCCTTCATTCAGGTGGATGTGCGTGTCATGCAGCCTGGCGAGTGGGAACATCTCGAAGTTGAAATGAAGAAACTCATACCGATGCTGGACGGCACGTCTATTGAAGTTTCGGGTGGATTGAATCGTCCACCTATGCCGTTCGATGAAGCGATGAAATCTACGTTTAAAAAAGCGAAGTCTATTGCTGCTCAGATTGGCATCGACCTCAAAGCAGGCGGCACAGGCGGCGCGTCGGATGCAAACTTTGTTGCGCCGCTCGGCATTCCGGTGCTGGATGGGCTCGGAGCAGTCGGTGAAGGGTATCACTCCGAGCGCGAATATATTTTTGCAGAAAGCCTGGAAGAACGCGCGAAATTGATCGCGGCGTTGTTAAGGAAGTGGTAAATGAATGTCATTGCGAGGAGCCGATGGTTGAGTAGGCGGTGCGCGAA
>DASWKT010000323.1:0-10638 GCA_036396515.1 Anaerolineales bacterium
GCCGCCGAAAAAACAGGCAAGTCCACTGTGCTGGTAAATGCGCGTCGGCGCATGCCTGCCAGCGGGATCGCGTATGCCGCTGACCTCATCCTGACCGCTGACCATGTAATCGAACGTGAGGAAGACATTACAGTCACTCTCGACGATGGAACAGAAATCTCTGCGCGCGTTGCAGGACGCGATGGGAGTTCGGATTTAGCCGTGCTCAAACTCGAACACGCCGCGGCGACAGTTGCCGAAGTGACGAAAAGCCCCGCCCGTCTCGGTCAGATTGCACTTGCACTGGCGCGCCCTTCCCCTGATGGAATCGAAGCCAGTCTTGGGACGGTCAGCGCGATCGGCGGGCCAGTTCGAACCGCACGCGGTGGAATGCTCGAAAGATACATTCGCACCGATAGTATCTCCTATCCTGGTTTTTCCGGTGGTCCACTGGTTGCCGCAGATGGGACAGTGCTCGGTATTAATACGTCCGGTTTGGGGCGCGGCGCGGCCATCACGATTCCTGCCGACATTGCATGGAAGGTAGCAGAAACGCTTGCCAAGCATGGTCACATCAAGCACGGTTATCTGGGGATTCGCAGTCAGACGGTTGAAATCCCGGACGCCTCGCAAAAGGCCCTTAAGCGCGAGCAGGCTACAGGGCTTTTAGTAGTGAGCGTCGAGAATGACAGCCCTGCATCCAAAGCTGGCTTGATCGTTGGCGATATTCTCGTTGCTGTTGCAGGCGTGTCTGTCCTCCATCACGACGAACTCTTTGCGCGGCTCAGCAGTGATGTGGTGGGCAAGTCCACACCGGTTGAAATCCTGCGCGGTGGACAGCCTCAGACGTTGAATGTCCTGATCGGTGAGAGGTAATATGAACTTCAACGGTACTTTCACACAAGTAATGAATGAATTAGTCCAGCGAGTTTTGCCTTCGCTGGTCGTTGTGCGCGGTCATCGTTTCGGTGCAGGTGCAGGCATCGTTTGGGATGCGAACGGACTCATCCTCACCAATAATCACGTGGTTGGACGACGCCTCCCCATCGTCCTTTTGCAGAATGACCAGGAGTACGAATCGCGCCTCCTGGCTCGTGACCCGGATGTGGACTTGGCCTTACTCTCGATTGACGCCACGGACCTGACTCCCCTCAAGCCTGTTTCCGTTTCGCCGCGCGTCGGTGAGATGGTCTTTGCCTTCGGCCATCCGTGGGGACAGCGCAATGCTGTTACACGTGGGATTGTCAGTGCGTTGGTCTCTGCGCAAAATAGACGCGGCGATAAATTGCCCGTCATTCGCTCGGACGCGCCGCTCGCGCCCGGCAACTCAGGCGGACCACTGGTCAACGCAAGCGGTGAAGTCGTTGGGATCAACGCCATGATTATCGGCGGCGACCAGAGTGTTTCGATTGCGGCTTCGGTTGCACGTGACTTTGTTAATAAGACTCTCGCGAATCAAAAAACCGAGGTGCGCTCTGGCCAGCGTACCCCTGAGGATGTGATGTGACGCGTTTGAGAAGAGTAAGTTGAAACAAACAGTAAATTCCCTGAGACTACATTTCGCAGGGAATTTTTGTTTTGGAAACGTATTTGCTTTATAGGTCGCGTCTCTGAAAGGTCCGTATGGCCAGGATCAGACAAACTGCCAGATAGAAGAGCGCGTAAAGTACCATCAAGAGGCTAGGAACGGATGTGGCTGCAAATGGAGACATGCCTAAAACTCCTCCCAGAGGCGTTTGCATTTCGAAGGCCGCCCGCCTCCACAGTGATTCGCTGGGGATGATGAGGCTGGTGAGGATGCCGATTTTTACAGCAGTGGGGTTTTGGAAGATCGCGCCGATTTGTTCTATCCACCCACCAATGAAGGCGAGACCATACATCCCAAAAACGATGCCGCCAGTTGCCAGCGCGGGAAAGGAAGCAGAGCACATGAGTGTGATGGTCATGATCAGCAACGTTTCCAGGTATATGAGTCCCAGTCCATTCAATAAATTATCTGCCACGTAACCGCTCTGAATGAACATGCTCAAGACTACGCCTCCAGCCATAAACAGGAGATATAAACCAAGCAGTCCGGCAAAGCCCAGCCATTTACCCAATATCACATCGGCGCGGCGGATCGGTTTGCTGACGATTGTCTGGATCGTGCCAGAGTTGATCTCGCCCGCCAGTGTGTCTGCTCCCAGCAGTGCAGCCATGGCAATTGAAAGAAAGGTGATGGCGTACAAGCCAGCCATCAGAAAAAAATTCTGCATTTCCACATTCATAATGATTTGACGTGCCGGAAGATCTCTGAGTGTGAATTCTTGCCTAATGTCTAAAAGTATAAAATGCAAACCGATCGAGTAAATGACAAGGAAACTGATACCCAGCGCCAGCCCGGCCAGCACAATGCGCCTGCGGATGGCTTCGCGGAAGGTAAGATTTGCAAGGATCAAAATTGCGGTCAAAGCCCACCATCCTTGCCGACCGTTTCGATAAAAATATCCTCAAGCGACATGCGATTCGGCGTGATGGCATACACTTCGCCTTTTTGCGTGACGAGATAGCGTGTGATCTCTGGCAGGACAGCATCACTTTGAATGACCATGCTGATATGTTCACGGTCCATTTGAATATCCTTGCCCCATTGCGAAAGTCCAGCCAATGATTCAGCTGAAAGTTTGGAAACGCGAATGGTCACACTTGTTTGATCTGTGTCGAGCGATTTCAAGTCGAGAACTCGCACCACTTCACCATGCCGAATAAATGCCACCCGGTCGCAGGTAACTTCGATCTCGCTGAGGAGGTGTGAATTCAGGAAGACGGATGTCCCCTGGGCGCGAATCTCACGGATCACATCTCTGACAAGTCTGCGGCCGACCGGGTCCAGACCAGAAGTCGGTTCATCCAGGAAAATGATTGCAGGCCGGTTTAATAGGGCTTGTGCCAGCCCGACGCGTTGCAACATGCCTTTTGAAAATGTACGCAATAGTTTGTTTTGATAATCTGCCAGCCCGACGCGCTCAAGTAACTCATCCATGCGCGAGGCAAGATCATCGGCTTTCATTCGCAATAGTTGACCGTGCAGGGTGAGAAATTCGCGGGCGGTTAACCATTCTTGAAAACGGAAATGCTCCGGCAGGAATCCAATACGGGACATTGCATGCCGATCTCCGATGGGCTTCCCTAATAAGGAGGCCGTACCAGAAGAGGGGGAGATCAACCCGAGTAACATTTTTATGGAGGTGGTTTTGCCAGCGCCGTTCGGCCCTAGAAAACCGAACACCTCACCCTGCGCTACCTGCAGGGTGAGGCCTTTCACGGCGGCTCGATCGCCGAAGACTTTTCTCAGTTGTTCTGTTTCAATCGCTGCAACGGACATACACACCTATGGAAGAGAATTTGCCATCTCGATCGCCTGCTGGGAATTGGTGCCCAGCCCGCTGATGGCGTAGATGATGCCATCCTTGACCCACAGCAGCGCGAATTGTGGGCTTTCATCGGAGGGGCGCTGGATCAGTGTGCCAGTCACGCCGTCCACGCTCACCTGCTCGTGGATCGCAGCGTTCCTCGGGATCGGCACCAGCAGCGTGGAGGTCCAGGTGACGGTGCTGGTGAGCTCAGCCGCCTCTTCGGGGCTCATGCCTGTGAACTCCAGCCCGATGCGGGCCAGCGCTTCGATATCGAGGTCGGCCGGCGCGTTGACGCTGGGGCTGGGGATCTGGGCAAGGATAACACAATCCGGGTAACGGCGTTCCGTGGTGCTCTGCTCGTGATTTCCAGACACTCCCGACCCTGGCTTGGGGCAGGTACCGAAGGCGACGCTGACCGAAGTGGGGATGTCCACCGAGATCTCTGCGCCATCTACCGAAGCAGGCAGGACGAGGTCGCTGCGCCCGGCTTCGTCGAGCAGTGCCTGGGCTTTGGTGCGGTCCAGCGTCATGCTGAATGCTGCGCCGCCGGTGACGTTGATCTGGCTGGGAGTCATGCCTGAGGGGATGCGGACGGTAAAGCCTGCCAGCTGACTGGCCTCGTCGGCACTGGCAGCCTGCACGGGCTCGCCCGGCTCCTGTTGCATGTCAACGGAGTCCGAGATCAATTCTGTGAACTGGTTGCCAAGGGCGCCGTCGCCGGTCAGCTGCTCCAGGCCTGTGAAGTCCACCGGCACCACCTGCACCTGCTGGACGCGGAATAAATTGAGCAATTCACTTGCCAGCGCGCGCGTGCCGGGGATGGCGACGATCATCGTCAGGATGAGCAAAGCCGGAAGGCCAAAACGTATGAGAGGGGAAGCGAATAACTTTTTAAACATGGTGATCTCCTTTTGGGTAAGTTTTTGTTGATTGAAACGGTGCCAGGCTGCGGCGGGGGAAACAGCCGGTTCTTTTGTCGCAGTAGATAGAAAGGCTAATTTGTTGGCGGTTTGCTGCGTTTGTAGTTGGATCGTATTTTGCCGCATTCGGCAGTAGTCGCAGCTCTCAAGATGTTTGAGCTCGTTTGGATTTAATTCTGCATCGAGCGCCGCTCGCAACTGACCATCATTCAGATGTTTTTTCATTTCTCTTCCTCCACAAGCGTGCGGTAGTGCTTCGCAAAATCACGTTCAGCACGCAGTAATAATGGACCAATGGATGTGGGAGATAGGTTCAAAGTTGAGGCGATCTCTTTATAGGCCATTCCCGAATAGCGCATGACCAAAATCTGCGCTTGGCGTGGATTCAATTTGGCAAGCGCAAGTCGGGCGAAGCGGTGGTCTTCCTTCTCGGCAAAAATTTCAGGCGGTTGATTTTCTGGTGCTTGCTCAAGAGCATCCTTCCCGGCAGTGACCTCATAACGTTGACGGCGTTCAAAGCTTCTAATGGAATGCAATGCCAGATTCGTCGCAACTTTGTGAAGCCATCCGCGCGTGTTGAATTCTTCTCCAGGGTTCGGGTGACGTTGGTAGAGCCGAAAAAAAGTTTCCAGCGCCAGATCTTCTGCTTCGGCGGGATCCACCACCATGCGCAAGAACAGGCGATAGATAGGAGCCCAATATTCATAGAAAAGGCCCTCGAATGATGAAGTTGATACTTCATTGGATTTGTTGTTGCTCTTGCCGAGCTTCATTTTCCTTAAAACACTTTCGTGCGGGAGGGATCCATCCATCAGTCTCGTTGATCTTCCTACTAGAATAATCCCTCTCAAGCATGAAATGAGACGAAATTCGTTCTGAACTTTAGTATTGGATAACGATTGGCTTCGAAGATTTTACCCAGATTCTTGAATACCAGTGCTTATCCTGAATCTCCGTACTCCTAGCCAGATGCCCACTCCAAGAAGCAAAATGCCCAAAAGCAAGCCGCTGGCATTACTGAGGAATGCACCGACCGCTTCCCATTGTGGGCCAAATAGATAGCCCAATCCACCGTAACCGAAGACCCAGATCGTTTCACCAGCAAGATCATAGAGTAGGAAGCGCCTGAAGGGAAAATTGCTCGTGCCGGCAATAAGGTTTACCGGCACTGCAATGCCCGTGATCAAAAACCGCGTCAATAGAACAGACATCCCACCCCAGCGTTGAAAAGAGTTTTCAGCCTGTACCCATTTATCTGAATCACGAAAGCGGCGCAGGACGGGTTCCCGGGCGTAATATCCCATCGCATAGCTGAGGCAGTCGCCCAGGACGACGCAGGTTAGCGCGATCAACCCGGTTGAAGGCCAGGATAAAAATCCCTGGCGGCAAAATGCGCCGACAGCGATCACGATAATTGTTGCGGGGAAAGGAATTCCAAGAGCGCCGAAAAACACAGTCACGCCGAGGATGGGAGCGCCATAATTGATAATTTGTGTCAGCAGAAACTCGGACATGTGCTTATCTATGGCGCAAAAGTCGGTGTGCCTGGAACAACTGGTGGTTGAGGGTTCTCCTGCATTTGTTGCGGCTGGTTCGCGAGCGCCGCGAGCACAGTAGCTTTGATTTTTTCCAACACAATTCCCTCTGCCTGTGGAAAATATTGCTTGTTCAGGCGTTTGAGGCTCTTTTCCCGATTCTTATTTGCTGGAATTCCCAGGGCATCAAAAAGTACATTCGCCGGAACATGATACATTTTTGAAATGAAAGGGATTGTCATCCATTCGCGGATCAGTTCCACGTCTGTTTCGATCTGCCCCGCGTCAGCAGCAGAGGGAGGGGGAGGAGGTCGGTGTCTGCCAAACTCCCGGAATGCATGCAGAGTGCGCACGCCAAAGAAACCGACGATCAGGCCACCCATAAAGATGAGAATAAAGATTAATGTGCGCAGTCTTGAGGGGGTCATATTCCTTATTCCTGCCACTCCAATTCAAAATCACCGATGGAAACAGTATCACCCTCCTGGATGCCTGCTCTGCGCAATGCTTCATCCACACCAAGCGTTTCCATAATCTTTTGGAAGCGGCGTACGGAGCCATCATGCTGCCAGTAGGTCATGGACGCAGCGCGTTCGATAGCGACACCGGAGATGCGCCACTCGTCTGCACTTTCGCGTGTAACGATGAACTCACGCGGGTCTTCCTTCGGGCGATAGACAGGCAATGGCGGCTCGATTTCTTCAAGCGAGGGAGCCTCGGCCAGTTTTTGATAAGCTTTGGTCAGCAGATCGCGCGTGTTCGTGCGCGCCAGGGCTGAGATGGTCATCAGCTCGACTTTTTGTTTCTTGAATTGCTTTTGGATGTCCCCGAGTCTTTCCTGGACTTCCGGCTGGTCTATCTTGTTGAGCGCTACCAGCTGAGGCTTTTTCGCTAGATTCGGGTCGAAGAGCGATAGCTCCGAATTGATCTGGCTATAGTCCGCCAGCGGGTCTTCTGAGAATCCGTCCAGTAAATGGATCAGTACACGTGTGCGTTGAACGTGACGCAGAAAGTCATGGCCGAGTCCCGCGCCCTGTGACGCGCCTTCGATGAGACCGGGGATATCTGCAAGCACGACCGTCGTGTCATCATCAATGTTTGCCACGCCTAGATTCGGCTCGAGCGTGGTAAACGGATAAGCCGCGATCTTTGGCCTGGCATTTGTCAATACTGAGAGCAGCGTGGATTTGCCCGCGTTCGGGACGCCGATCAGCCCGATATCGGCGATCAGCTTTAATTCCAGTTTGATGCGTTTCTCTTCCGCGGGCTCGCCTTTTTCGGCAATGCGCGGCGCCTGGTTGCGCGACGTCGCAAAGTGTTGATTGCCTCTTCCACCGCGCCCGCCTTTCAGGACAGTCAATTGTTGGCCGGCTTCGGTCAGATCGCCGATGAGTTCACCCGTATCTGCATCGAACAGCACCGTACCTGGCGGTACATAGATGATGAGGTCCTTGCCATTGTGTCCCGTCCTTTGCGATGGCCCACCTTTCACGCCCTCCTCCGCCTTGAATTTCTGATTTTGGCGAAATGACGAAAGCGTGTTGAGCGTGGACTTGACCTCGAAGATGACATCGCCGCCCTTGCCGCCGTCTCCGCCATCCGGGCCGCCGCGCGGGATGAATTTCTCGCGGCGGAAGTGCATCATACCGTCGCCGCCTTTGCCGGATTTTACATGGATTTCTACCTGGTCCGTGAACATTTATTTGGCTCAATCTCTTTTAACAGATTTGTTTCAAGATTATAACGGAAAGCATTTTTAAAGCGTCAAACTGGAAAAAGCCAGTAATATATCAATATTGTTTCCAAATGCTATCGGATATGGTATAAATGCCGCACGTGGGAACTCTTGTCTAGATTATTTATGCAATTCTTTTGATCATTAATGGTGTACCCTATGGATGAAACAAAATCCCCCTCCCTCGAACAGAATGTCTTTCTGGTTTTTAACCGGCAGATCATCCCATTGGATAAGAAAATTACCCGGCTTGGTCGCCAGTTGGATAATGATATTGTCTTTAATGAGGAATTCGTGTCCCGGTTTCATGCCGAGATCCGCTTTGAGGATGGCAAATATGTCCTATACGATAACGAATCAACGTCGGGGACGTTGGTGAACAGCAAGAAAATAGAGCGCTGTGTGCTTAATTCGGGGGATTTGATCTCACTCGCGTCCATTCAAATCATGTTCGTAAACAATAATGCCAGGCTGGTTGATAAAGCCAGAGGCACAACACATAGCCTGCCCAAATATGGCAATAAAGATAAATAGCAAATGGAAGACAAGCCGACCATTTTGATCGTTGACGATGAGCCCGCGTTGCTGATGGGCCTGGCTGCTACGATCAGACGACATGGATATAACGTTATCACTGCTACCAATGGCCGCGATGGACTGCAGAAGGCCAAGCAAGCTTTGCCGGACCTGATCCTTTCAGACGTGATGATGCCGCCTCCCAATGGCTTTGAATTGCGGAAGATGATGAGTCTCGATTCGGAGCTGGCATCCATCCCTTTTATTTTTCTGACCGCGCGTTCCAATCCGGAAGACCGCGTCAGCGGTATAAGGGAGGGAGCAGATGACTATATCACCAAGCCATTTATCACTGAAGAACTCCTGGCGCGGATTGAAGCGGTATTCAGGCGTGTGAAAACCGAACAAGCCCGCGGGCGCGAACAAATGAGAGAAACTGTACAGGAGGACATGAATAAGCTGCGCAATGAGATTTTGCAAAATTTCCACCATGAGCTGCGCACGCCGCTATCTAACATCCTAATGCCATTGGAACTGGCAGCGAATAACAGATTCAATAACCCCGAGGAACAGAGCAAATTTATCAACATCGCGCTTTCCAATGCAGACCGTTTGGAGTCGTTAATCACAGATTTGATCCTATTAAGTAATATTGATCACGGAAACCTGAATACCATCCGGCAACCCATAGATGTTAATATGCATATCTTTGCTCCGGTACAAAAGAGATTAGACAGATATAAGGCCAAGGAATTGGTCTTCGTTACGAATATTTCAGAGCTGGGAAGGATTACAGCGCCGCGCCGGGAGTTCATCCATGCGCTGGTGCACTTGGTGGATAATGCCTTTAAGTTCAGCTTCGAAAAAGGACAGGTCCGTCTGACTGTACAGCCTGGGTTGGATGGCGGCGTCAATATACTCGTTCAGGATGAGGGTCCGGGGATTCCAGCGGAGGTACGCGAAAAGGTGTTTGAACGGTTTTATCAGGCCAGCCAGGGAGACCGCCGGGAATATGAAGGTCTGGGTGTAGGCCTGACCATTGCGCGAGCCGTTTTCCGGTGTTTGAATGGTGATGTCCAAATCCTCGATAGCCAGATGGGATGTCTCGTGCATGCATTCATCCCTGACCATCGGCCCGAAGACATTGTCTATGGATGAAAAGACGATGCCTTTACCAAGGCCCGGGCGGAAACCAGACTCTGCACTGAGAAGATCGCGTAACGAGTGGGGCGAAAATTTCCACTACCGCGCTTTGTTTGAGCAAACCGGAGAGTGTGTATTCATTATTGGACTGGATCTTCGCTACATCACCGCCAACCAACAAGCCTTAAGCTTGTTGGGCTACGAGGAATATGAGCTTGTCGGGATGCCTGTCAGTGAAGTGATGGCTCTGGGCGAGGAACTCAGCCACGGGGCCGTGGGGAGCGATGGCTCAAGTCTATCTGAACGAATTCTGAAGAGAAAAGATGGCTCGACATTGCCAGTCGAGATCAGCGCTTCTGTGGTGTACGATGAAGAAAACAAACCTGCTTATATCCAGAGCATTGCTCGTGATGTGTCTGATCGCAGAGATTATGAGGAGACGCTCAAAAGATATACCCGTATCCTTTCGGTGATCAGCGACGCGACCGCGCGCTTGTTGCGTTCATCGAATATTGAAACAAAGATCCCGGAGATATTGGAATCCTTGGGGCTGGCGACAGATGTCTCAAGCTGTGCTATTTTGGAAATCGATACCTTTTCCTCCACCCCGGCGGTTAATATCCGGTACCGGTGGAGGAAACAGACCGACTTTGTATTTGATGTTTCCTCAATTATCGCTCAGCACATTCCCATGATCCTGAGTGCATCCGGTGAATATTCCTATAATGCAGCCGCGAATGATAAACGGGCTTCAACTTTTTCCGGTCTATCATTTGTTATTATGCCCATCCATGGTACGCTGGGTTCCTGGGGATTTCTGGGCCTTTTTGACGAGGAGAAAGAGATATCCTGGTCGCCTTCGGAGCGGAACGCTGTCCAGACGGCTGCCAACCTGATTGGTTCAGCTCTTCAGCGCAGCAGCTATGAAGAGACCATTCGTCTGAATGAAGCTCGTAACCGCGCCATCCTTTCTGCATTGCCCGATCTTCTTATCAGGATCCATAGCAACGGGATGATTCTGGACTATAGTGCCAATCCTGATCATCCTCTTTATCTCCATCGAGATGTGATTTCGGGAAAGAGATTATCCGAAGTTTGGCCGGAAGACATTATCGAAAAGATCAGAGGGCAGGGTAATAAAGATGCGTTTACATCGACGAATGTGGTCGAGGGATTCAGACTACCATTTATCAACAAGGTTTACGAATCGCGCCTGTACCCAATTAGCTCAAGTGAAGCACTGGTTGTCATCCGCGATATTACAGATCAAGCACAGTTGAATGAGATGAAGTCCGATTTCATCAACCGCGCCTCCCACGAATTGCGGACCCCGCTCACCTCTGCAATGCTCATGTCCGAATTGATCCAGGGCGGTGGGACACAGGAAGAACTGGAAGAATATTGGCGCACCCTGA
>DASWKT010000324.1:0-12815 GCA_036396515.1 Anaerolineales bacterium
ACCTGATGCCTGTGTATATGTTTCCCGATTTGCTCAAAGGTATGTCTCCTGAATTGAAGAAACATATGCAAGGCAAATCCTGTTTTAATTTCAAAAAGGTCGAGCCTGATCTGTTCAAGGAACTGGACGAATTAACTCGTAAAGGCGCTGAGCGCTTTCGCACATCAAAGGAAAAAGGAGAAATATAGTCCCCGTCAAGTTTGGCGGGGACTTTTTATTTGAGCCGCTACACAATCGCACTTTGAAGAAGGTTAACAGCCTGCTGCTCCACTGCTCTGATCTCGAGCAAAATATCCCGCAGGTTCGTGCGCAAGTTCGCGGCCTGAGCGTTGGATAGTGGAAAATCAGTTTCAGACTGTGACAACAACTCGTTTAGTCGGGCGTTGATCTTCTTGATCTCTGGCAATGCCGATTCACCTTCGTTGATGAACAAGTCCTGTTTTTTCCGGATCAATTTCTTGCTTTCCCCCAAAAGAAGGACATCATCAGGCAGCAGGGCATCTGCAAACGTAAGCCACAGTTGATAGCTTTCGCGGAATTTCTCTGCAGAGGCTTTCAGGGCGGGCTTCTTCAATATCTGGGCGGCCTCGAGCAGGAAATCAGCATACAAACCGCGTTCCGCGCCATCCGCGGCGCCCCATGTCATCACCCAGTGATAGGCACCCGGCTGGACCGTTGAACCAGCCAGCGCATGGTACATTCGCACTCCGGGACTAAAGAATCGCTCCCAGCTTTGTTTGTTGCGGGTGTTGACCAGCATTTCGGCGAGCTTTTCATAGGCGGCGAAGCCGAAATTATCACGCGCGCCGCGCGGTGGTTCTTCGGTGAACAACTTTATCGCCTGGCAGATGCCCATATGCACCGCGGCAGCCAGTTTGGTCGTCTGAGGTGCATCGAGGGTCATGATCCGATATCTATCCTCTTTGACGCGTCCACGCGCCTTGGTCAAATCCGCCATGGACAAATGCAGTAGCTGGCTCGAACGATCTGCAATGCTGACCGACTTTCCATCTGTTTCAACAGCCAGGATCGGCAGCATGCCCCATAGCGCATCGTCTGGGCTGAGACAGTTATACGCCAGGCTGAAGTGATCTGCCCACACGAGTGGATAAAGCCCGCTCTCAAGTGTACCCAGCAAATTTTTCTCCGCCACATCCGCCTTGTTGGTTTGTTGAACGTCCTGGGCAATTCCCAACCGTTCAAGAATGGTTGAAAAAGGATTGAATGTATTGCGGGTGAGCATTGCAACATGCGGAAGATACCCCTTGTATTCAAATGTGAAATACCCAAATGCAATCCCACCGCTGATGCCAAGTAACAGCGCTTCTGAATACGGCTGGCCTGTATGCGGCGCTTTCATGCCCTGCATGACGAGCGCGTTATGGATGCTCCCCGTCTCCCAATGACGACCGGTAAATTGACGTTTTGTTTTCATAACTGCCTCCAGATTGAACTTTTGGCATTATAAACACTGAATGTTTCGGAAATAAAAATTAGCGACATACTTTGCACTTTTTGATTTTCGCCCTCTTACAGACGCGCGACCATAATATACGCTTAATCCAAATTAGTTTCCTTTTCCCTTCGTGGATGAAATGCCAAACTACCGGCATTTCGATGAGGCCATGACATCCACGCACTGCCTCATGCAGGGACGGACTGTCATCACCATCGCGCATCGACTGAACACGATCTTCAAAGCAGATCAAATCATCGTCCTTAGAGGGAGGGCGCGTGATCGAAACAGGCACACTTGCCCTCATGACACTGGCATCATTTGAAGCGGTCGCTCCCCTGCCTCTCGCCGCGCAGATGTGGACCTCTTCACGCGAAGCAGCGAGGAGATTATTTGATGTTGTGGATGCAGAGCCAGCAGTGAAAGACAATAGTAGCGAATCATCAATTACCAATTACGAATTACAAATTTCAAACTTAACCTTCACCTATCCCTCACAAAACATTCCTGCACTACGAGACATAACTTTTACAATTCCTGAAGGCCAGTCCATAGCCATCGTTGGGCCAAGTGGCGCCGGGAAGAGCACGATCGCGAATCTACTACTCAGATTCTGGGATTACGAATCGGGAGAGATCACTTTGGGTGGCAAGTCACTCAAGGCGCTGAATCAGGATGAGGTCCGAAAGAGATGCGCACTTGTCTCGCAGAATAATTATTTCTTCAATACAGCTATCCGTGAGAATTTGCGTCTGGCGCGCCCATCCATGAGATGGGAGGAGATGGAATCCGCGGCGCGCGCCGCACACATCCATGAATTTATCGCTGGTCTACCCAAAGGCTATGATACTTTTATTGGCGAACAGGGTTTAAGACTATCAGGTGGCGAACGGCAGAGGCTTGCCATCACACGCGCATTGTTAAAAGACGCGCCAATTCTGGTCTTCGATGAACCCACTGCCAATCTTGACCCACTGACCGAACAGCAGGTACTCACTACGCTTTTCGAAACAATGCGCGGCAAAGCTTCTCTGCTCATCACACATCGGCTGGGCGGGCTTGAAAATGTCGACGAAATCCTGGTTATGGAACAAGGTAAAATAGTAGAGCGTGGCAACCATTACAGTTTGCTTGCACAAGATGGGCTTTATCGCCGCTTATGGGATTTACAGAATAAAATTCTCTTCTTCGACCAGGCTCTTCAGACACATCCTGTGTCTCACAAATTTGAAAGTTTCGTCTGAAAAGTGTTAATACTGCTTGCACTGACCAATCGAACATGCTATAATATTGATAATTCCCCGGATGCTTTACAGACCTATGATTGCGTAATCCAGATGCACGGCCATTCAACCTGCACGGGTTTCGTGTGAACAGAAATTTGAAAGAAAATCCACACTCATCCACAACCTAAGGGACTTCACCAGTTTGCTTGATGCACTCTGGGCAATTTTTGTTTCCATTTCAACATCCCACCCAATGAGAAAAGAATATGAAAATACTAGAACTTGAGAACGAGCCTCTTTCCAAACTCCGCGCAATGGGAAAGTCGTTGAACATTCCCAATGCCAACCGCCTCAAAAAAGAGACCCTCGCCATGATGATCCGTGAGGCGGAAGCGCAGAGAGAAGGTATTGAACTGCGCGGCGGAATACTTGAGATTATGAGCGAAGGCATCGGCTTCCTGCGTGCGACGAATTACAGGATCAGCGATCAGGACGTATATGTATCGCAGGCACAGCTTCGCCGCCATGAACTACGGGCAGGCGACCTCGTCATCGGACAGGTGCGGCCACCGCGTGAAAGTGAACGGCATTTTGGATTGCTGAAGGTTGAATCGATCAACGGCGTGGATCCAGAGGATGCCTCCCACCGCCCAATGTTCGAGAATCTCACTCCTATCTTTCCGGACAAACGATTTGACCTTGAAACTGACCATGATACCCTCGCTCCTCGCCTGATCAACCTGATCGCACCCATTGGCCGTGGGCAACGCGGACTGATCGTCTCCCCTCCAAAAGCGGGCAAAACCACAATTCTTAAGCAACTCGCAAACTCTATTTCGACCAAATATCCCGATGTGCATTTGATTGTTGCGCTGATCGGTGAACGCCCTGAAGAAGTGACCGATATGGATCGTTCTGTGGATGCAGAAGTTGTGGCATCCACGTTTGATGAGCCGGTCACATCGCACGTCCGGACAGCTGAACTTGCCTTAGAACGGGCTAAGAGATTGGTGGAGATTGGCCGTCATGTAGTAATTTTGATGGACTCAATTACACGTCTGGCGCGTGCTTACAACCTGGTGGTGAATCCATCCGGGCGCACGCTTTCAGGTGGTATGGATCCTTCGGCGTTGTACCCACCTAAACGGTTCTTTGGTGCAGCACGTAATCTCGAAGAGGGCGGCTCTTTGACGATTATCGCTACCTGTCTGGTAGATACCGGTTCCCGGCTTGATGACGTTGTTTTCGAGGAGTTCAAAGGAACAGGCAATATGGAATTGCACCTCTCGCGCAAATTGCAGGAACGACGCATCTTCCCGGCAGTGGATATCGAACGCTCGTCCACGCGGCGCGAGGATCTTCTGCTTGGTCCCGATTTATTGCAGCGTGTCTGGCTGATGCGCCGCATGTACATCCAAATGATCTCTCAACAGCCACAGGGCGCAGGCATGGATCAATCTGTCGCTACCGAAGCGATTGTCACCCGCCTTGACCGCGCCCGCAACAATCAGGAATTCCTTGAAAACCTGGGGAGAGACGCTTAACTCTGCTCAACGGGGCAGCCTGAGCTAACACACCTTATCGAATGCCCAAATTCGCATCGTTTTTCGATAATAATCGCTTCGCTATCATCAGTTGGTTAGTAACTTTTCTCATTGTAGCAGGCCTGATTGGGGGCGTATTCCTGTGGAAAAAATCCTCAGCCGGCGAGGCTCTCGTGCCTCGGCCAACTGACGCCGCAGATAAGAAGCGGCCGCAGGTCCCCATGCCAGCTTTGGGTGGACCCATCGCGTTTTTGTCCATCGAACGGGAAATCCAGATCAAGACCAATATCCCTGCTGATAAGCCGCGTTATGATCTCGTGGAGCATCGGGTCTCTCGAGGTGATTCGATCTTTGCCATCGCGGAATCCTACAAATTGAAACCGGAAACGGTATTGTGGGCAAACTATGATGTTCTGCAGGATGATCCCCATAGTCTCAAACCCGGGCAGGTTTTGAAAATCCCCCCAACCGATGGGATCTATTATCAGGTAATGGAAAATGACTCACTTGAGTCTGTTGCCGATGAATTCAATGCAACTGTGGAGGATATCCTCAATTACCCGGGCAATGATATTGATCTGGCAGATCCCAAGATTGAATCCGGCTCATGGGTAATGGTGCCAGGAGGCGAGCGCGAGTTCGTGCAATGGCTTGTTCCAACTGTGGCAACCGGCGCATCGGGCACATCATCGACCAGCCAGAGCGCTTGCGCCGGAGGTGCAGTTGGTGGTGGCGGCTTTGTGTGGCCCGCGGAGAGTCATTCCCTCTCCGGCAATGATTACTGGTCCGGACATCTTGGCATCGACATTGCCGCCGGTGAGGGTGCGTCAGTATATGCGGCAGACAGCGGTGTGGTCACAATGGCGCAGGGTGGATACAACTATGGTTATGGTAACGTAATCCAGATCGATCATGGGAATGGATATTCAACTGTCTATGCCCACTTAAGCAGGATCGGCGTTGGTCAATGCGCGAGCGTGGGGGCGGGTCAATGGATCGGTGCTTCAGGCTCCACAGGCAATTCGCAGGGCGCGCATTTGCACTTTGAAGTCCGTCAGGGCGGCGGTTTTATCAACCCGTGGTTTGTCCTGCCATAATAAATTACTGTTCCTCAGTTTAGCGAGGATGGTCGAAAATCCTGCTATTCCGTAGGAAGTTCCCGTGATGAATCAAGGCAAACTCAATAAACTCCTTTCAAAACTTCCTATTGGGAAGATAAGATATTTCGATTCCATAGGCTCGACAAATGATGAAGCGTTGGCTTGGGCGGCAAACGATGCAAAAGATTTGTCTTTGGTCATTGCAGATGAACAAACAGCAGGTCGCGGACGACTCGACCGGAAATGGTTCACGCCACCCGGAACTGCCCTGGCTTTTAGTTTGATCCTGCGCCCCTCTCCGGCAGAGCGCCCGCATCTCTCCCGGATGGTTGGACTGGCCGCGTTATCTGTTACCGATTCTCTGCTGGCCCGCGGGCTCTCGCCCGAGATCAAATGGCCGAACGATATTTTGTTGAATGGACGCAAAGTTGCCGGCATATTGATCGAATCGGTGTGGTCAGGCGAGGACATAGACTGTATCGTAATTGGCATGGGAGTTAATATCCTGAAGAGCGCCGTCCCTGATACGGGCATGCTTTCATTCCCCGCAACAAGCCTGGAGGAGGCGCTGGGCTACCCGGTTGAGCGCACCGAAGTTTTGCATGATATTCTCGCCGCGTTGATCGTCTTGCGACCACAACTAAGCACTGATGAGTTTATGGTGAAATGGGAGGAATTACTTGCCTATCGCGGCAGGCAGGTCCAGGTCGAGATGGGAGGCGCTGACCTACTGACCGGCCGTGTTTCAGGGTTGGGAACGGATGGAAGTTTACAGTTGCGCGACCAGGACGGCAAATCCCTGACAGTACAATTCGGGGATGTCCGCCTGCGTCCTTTCGCATGATATACTTCGGCACACGAGGTGACCATGTTTGATAATCTGCGCGAATCATCCTTCTACGAAGAGGAACCGAATGATCTATACACGGAATCCACAGCAAAGCCCGTCGCCATGCCGAGACGACGAAGCAATGGGCGCTTCCTCGGCATGAGCGCACAACAAAGATTCTTTGTCTCGCTGATGCTCCTGTTCACAGTCTGCCTGATCGGCACACTGGCAATGTTTGTGATGGGCAGGATGTCGCTGTTTTAAATTGATGAAGAGCCATCCGTTGGATGGCTCTTCCTATGCTCGAACACGTACGAGTGGACGGCAGTTGCCGTCCACTATTATTTTAGATCAACTGCGGCTGAGGTTCCTCTTTTTCTTCACCATTTAATTGCGCGCCCGCTTTCCTTAAGTCTTCTGCTGCAATGCGCGCAACGGATGCCACGCTGTCCCCAGGCTGCGGTTTGATGAGATGCACACCTTTTGTGGCGCGTCCTGCCAGCCTGACCTGCTTGTTTTTTATTCTTATGGCAACACCATTTGCGGTAATAATGGTTAAATCATCCGCTTGTTGAACGACACGCGCTGCGACGATCTTTCCAATCTCCTTCAATGCCCGCTGGTCAATAGTCGAGATACCGCCGGTTGCACGTCCTTTTGCAGAGTACTCTTTCAACGGGGTCTGTTTGCCAAAGCCGCCTGATGTTATCACAAGGAGCGAGCCATCCTTCTCCACCACATCCATGCTGGTTACCGAATCACCATTGGCAACTCTGATTGCCTGCACACCCGCAGCTTGTCGTCCCATCGCACGGACTTTGCCTTCGCTAAATCGTAGAGCTTGGCCATTCTCTGTGACGAAGATCACTTCGTCGCTCCCGCTGGTCAGGCGCGCCCAGCCAAGTTGGTCGCCATCCTCCAGAGTCATGGCAATCAAGCCCGAGGGACGGACAGAGGCGAACTCTTCCATCACTACACGCTTGACCTTGCCGCGTATCGTCGCAAGCATACAGAATCCATGTGCAGAGAAATCCGAAACCGCGATCGCAGCAGTCACGCGTTCATTCGGGTCAAGTGCGAGCACATTGACAAGCGGAATGCCTTTTGCAGAACGGTCTGCATCCGGGATCTGGTAAACCTTCTCCGAATAAACCTTGCCCTTGTCAGAGAAGAAGAGCATCGTATCTAGGCTCCGAGCCGGGATCAACGCGACCACGACATCTTCTTCCTTGATTGTATGACCCATCACCCCACGCCCACCGCGGCTCTGCGAGCGGAAGGCAGAAGCAGCCACGCGCTTGACGTAGCCGCGTTCAGTAAGACTAATGAGCACTGCTTCATCCTGAACAAGATCTGCTTCGCTGAGCGACTCTGTGGCTTCGGCCGCGATCCGTGTACGACGGTCATCGCCATATTTTTCGGCAAGATCGCGCATATCATCCTGAATCAGGGCCAGGATCTTCTTGGGATGCGCAAGCAAATCCTCAAGACGGGCGATCTGCTCTGCAACTTGTTTATGTTCTTCTTCGATCTTCCAACGCTCGAGGGCGGCCAGCCTGCGTAATTGCATATCGAGAATTGCCTGCGCCTGGATCTCAGTCAGTTTGAAGCGGGTCATCAGATTTGACTTGGCAACGTCGGCATCCTGTGATTCGCGAATGGTCTTGATGACTGCATCCAGATTGTTAAGTGCAATGAGATAGCCATCAAGAATATGTTGGCGCGCCCGGGCTTTTGCTAATTCAAAATTCGTTCGGCGGACAATGACAGTCTGGCGATGTTCAATGAAAATCTGTAACGAACGTTTAAGTGACAGAGTGCGCGGCTCACCATCCACCAGGGCGAGTAATTGCACACCGAAGGTGGATTGCAAAGCCGTATATTTATAAAGCTGGTTGAGCACTTTTTTGGGTTGGGCCCCGCGCTTAAGCTCGATCACAATACTCATACCGCGCTGGTCCGACTCATCACGCAGATCGGAGATCTGATCGATCCGCTCCTCGCGGACAAGCTCCGCAATGCGTTCGATCAATGTCGATTTGTTGATCTGATAGGGGATTTCCGTGATAATGATCTCGTGTCTGCCGCCCTTGCCTTCTTCAATATGCGCCATGCCGCGGACAACGAGCCTGCCCCTCCCCGTTCCATAAGCTGACTCGATTCCCTCTCGCCCAACGATGATACCGCCGGTCGGGAAGTCTGGTCCCTGGATGCACTTCATCAATTCAGCCAGAGGGATATCATCCATTCTATCGTAGTTGTCGATGAGGAAAATGATGGCGTCCGTCAGTTCGCGCAGGTTATGCGGCGGGATGTTGGTCGCCATGCCGACCGCAATACCCGACGTGCCATTGAGCAGCATATTTGGCACGCGCGCAGGCAACACAAGCGGTTCTTCCAGTGAGTCATCGAAGTTGGGACCGAACTCAACAGTATCCTTCTCTATGTCGGCGAGTAATTCCTCAGCCAGGCGATGGAGGCGGGCCTCCGTATATCGCATGGCCGCGGGCGCGTCGCCGTCAACCGAACCAAAATTTCCCTGTCCATCCACCAGTAAATAGCGCATCGAGAAATCCTGCGCCATACGTGCCATTGTTTCATAGACAGCCGAGTCGCCATGCGGATGGAATTTGCCCAGCACCTCGCCCACGATGCGGGCCGATTTCTTATAGGATGAGTTTGAGCGGATGCCCAATTCATGCATCGCGTACAAAATGCGGCGATGAACTGGTTTTAGCCCATCACGGGCATCTGGTAGGGCGCGCGCCACAATCACGCTCATGGCGTAATCCAGGTAGGCATCGCGCATCTGAGAGTCTATGTCAACCTGCTGGATATTTCCGGTTTGAACGTTATCTTCGATCATATAGTTACCTTTGAAAGGATCAAACTGCATAAAAAAGACACGAAGGACAAATTTCTGTGACTCCGCGTCTTAATTAAAGAAGCAGCTTGCCTGATTTATTGCAATTATACCACTCCTCGCTTCCCTTTCTAGCCCTAAAAACCTCCCTATTATCTTCGAAACTGGAACATTTTGGGATCACCAAGGCAAACAAAAAACTCGCCTCTCAGCGAGTCTCCATGAGTGCCGAAGGTGGGACTTGAACCCACATGAGGGAACCCTCACTACGCCCTGAACGTAGCGCGTCTGCCAATTCCGCCACTTCGGCTAGCGGACTGTATTTTATCTAGTTTCACAGTTTTGTCAACCTGACGCAAAATCGCCTGTTCAACGATGCGGTTTTCGTCATTTTACAACCTCACAATTTTGTAAGCGTATTAAATTTGAAACAAAAACCGCGAATGGTCGTCATGTATATGGACCCTGGCTTCTGAAATTCCGATGCATTTTAAACACTTTTCAGTACTGTTAGGGGATGTAACGAATTGGACCTAACGAGGTTAAATAGTTACATCGTAGTTTCGTAGAGAGAGGAGGCCCTATGTTCATAGTGGCGGTTTCAATATGTGTGCTTTTGTTCCTCGTCCTCGCCGGCGCGGACCTGCTCGTCTCGAATATCAATTCGGACGAGTTGAGCAACATGGGTGTCGAAAAAAAATTATGATAGATGACACCCATTTCCGTTAGCCCGATGTCCATATCGAAGAGGCATCGGGCTTTTTTATTTAATTAATGATGGAGCGGTGTCTGTCACTCTCAAGCGTGTATAATTAGAGAAAATTTTCACGTGGAGATCACCGTGGATTTCTCTCTCACCTCTGAACACGAAATGACAAAAAACATGGTGCGCGACTTCGCGCAGAAAGAAATCATCCCTGTCATCAAGGAATATGACCGCAGACAGGAGCCAATTCCCTTCGCGCTCAAACGCATGGGCGAACTCGGCATTCTGGGACTGCCCTTCCCTGTCCGGTATGGTGGCGCGGGCATGGATTACATCGCCTGGGGCATGGCTTGCGAAGAACTTGAAGCGGTGGACACCTCGCTGCGTGTGGCCATGTCTGTGCATACAGGTTTGTGTGCAATGACCGTTTTCCAGTGGGGAACGGAAGAACAGAAGCAGAAGTTTTTGGTCCCGCTGGCAAAAGGCGAAAAGATAGGATGCGGCGCTTTCACGGAATCGGGCATGGGGTCGGATGTCGCGGCGATGTCCACCTCCGCCAAACGGGATGGCGATTATTACCTGCTCAATGGTGAAAAGATGTGGATCTCCCTCGCCTCAAAAGCGGACCTTGCGCTTGTCACCGTTAAAACGAATACATCGCCGCGAAAAGCTTCCGACGGTTTGTCTTCCTTCATCGTTGATCTGCACACTGATGGAATCGGAACAGGCGATTTGCATGGCAAGCTCGGCGTGCGCGCAGGTTCGACAGGCTGGATTTCTTTTCAAGATGTAAAAGTCCCGGCCGCCAATCGAATCGGCGAAGAGGGCGAGGGATTCAAGATCACGATGACAGGCTTCGACCGTGGACGCTATACCGTGGCATCGGGAGCGACCGGGATTATTCGCGCCTGCCTCGAAGCCAGCGCGAAATATGCCAAAACACGCACCACCTTCGGCAGGCCCATCGCGGAACACCAACTTATCCAGGAAAAAATTGCCAAAATGTCGCAAGACTATGAGATCGCGCGTTTGTTGTATCTAAAATCAGGCTGGATGCAGAACACGGGCGAACGCAGCACCCTCGAAACGTCCTACGCAAAGAAATTTGCCACGGAAGCTTCCTTTAGCGCCGCGAATGAAGCGATCCAGATCCATGGGGCGTATGGATTTAGTGATGAATACGACGTGGAACGCTACCTGCGGAACTCGAGAGGGGCGATGATCTACGAAGGCAGTTCCGAGATACAGACGCTCATCCAGGCAGGATATGCCCTCGGCGAGCGGACTGATAAGCCTCTGCGTTGTGAACTACCTGCTTATAACGAATCCTTCTGGCAGGGATGACCTATGCTCGACTTCCAATCTGTGCGCGAAAAGAAGATTACCTTACAGGATTTGGTCAAGGATTTGACCAAAGACGATATGCGACGTGAGTTAAATAGTCTCTACGATGAAATCTTGCTTCTGATCGCTGATTGTACCGACGCACATGTAACGTTCGATCCCGTTGACGAAAAGGCAGATGACCCTTATGCCATTGAAGGCGAAGAGGAGATCGCGTGGACACTTGGTCATGTGATCGTGCATCTCACGGCTTCCATGGAAGAGTCAGCTTCCATCGCCTCTGAACTGGCACGCGGCGTGAGGTATCATGGGCGGTCGCGCTCAGAGATACCATGGCGACAGGCAAGGACAATCGAGTATTGCCGGGCCCGCCTGGCGGAATCACGTCGCATGTGCCTTGCAAGTTTAGAGATGTGGCCCGACATGCCTTATATGGAAAATACGTACACACCATCTCAAGGCGCTATCCCTCACACTGCTATATCCCGTTTTGCTTCGGGACTCAAGCATGCTTCGGATCATCTCGGGCAAATTGCCGAGATCGTTCGTCAGGCAAAAGAGTCCATTTATAGGTGAACGATGGAAATCGAACCCCTTCACACAAAAATCGAAAAAACAATCCAAACAATGTTTGGATACATCGTATTGGAGAGCCCAAGCGGATTCCCGCTCGGTGAATCAAATTTGTATTGCATTTCTGCAGATGGAAAGACGATCTGGAAAGCAGAAAAGCCCGATGTTAATACCTTGTTTTCACGAGTCAGGTTGAATGAAGATGGTAATACTTTTTCAGCTTACACTGTTGGCGGGCATGCTTGTGAGTTGGAACTAAAGACCGGGAACCTAATCAGTTATACAAGCATCAAGTGATGAGGTTTGCTGGTCAAGTGCCGCGAAGCGGAGTATCGAGACTAAAGCGGGCACACTGGACTATTCGTTGTTCATAGTGATAATGGTTTCTAAAAAACACTGATAACCTCCATGAGTAATTTAAGCATCAACACTGAAATAATAACTACGATAGTTGCCATCGCGGCTCTATTGTTATCAATTTTCAATTTTATTGTTGATCGCATTGATAAAAAGCCAAAGCTAATCGTTGTTCTATCTCAGGGAAATATCACAACAGAATCTCGCAACGGTAACAGTTCTGAAGAAGGCATATTTGTTGAGGTTATCAATTCTAGTCATTATGAAGATACTGTCACAAATGTTAATATAAGAGCAAAAGGAACAACGGTAATGGACTTAACAAATTTCATTACCGATGAACAACAATCTACCTTAGAACGTGGAGAGAATGCTATTTATCAAACATCAAAAAGAGAACTATCGCAGGCACTAAAAAACGAAATTGTTGCTGGTAAAGTAAAAATAAGAGCACTTGCAAGAAATGCATTGGGTAAAACATCTTTGTCAAACACAATCATAATAGACACAAATCAGCATTCTTTACAATAAATAGGAGAAACCACTTGAAAATCATCGCATGTATCAAGCAAGTGCCCGACTCAGAGGCGAAGGTCAAAGCCGAGGACGGGAAAGTATCCTGGGGAGACGCGCCGCTGGTGATCAACCCGTTCGACGAGTACGCTGTCGAAGGCGCGCTCCAGCAGAAGGAAGCGCAAGGCGGCACCGTCACCGCGCTGTGTATCGGACCCGAATCCGCCCGGGAGGCGCTCAAGCACGCTCTCGCCATGGGCGCAGACGAAGCGATCCTCGTCTCTGACCCTGCGCTTGCAGAACT
>DASWKT010000325.1:0-3553 GCA_036396515.1 Anaerolineales bacterium
GATCTCAGTGAATGACGAGATGCCGATACCCATGAATTCGCCGCGCGCCCGCTTCTCAACCTGCTCTTTGCGGAGATCATCGTAACTGATCATGTCCATTGCTTTTTGCAGCGCGGCAGGATAATTGCCGCTATCGTACTCCCAGCCGAGCGCGGATTTGTACGGGAACTGTTCGGGCTTGATGAAATTCTTCATACGGATTTCAGCTGCGTCCATGCCAATTTTTTGCGCAAACACGTCCGTCATGCGCTCGATCGCGTGGACAGCTTCGGTGACACGGAATGAACAACGATAGGCAATGCCACCGGGCGGCTTGTTTGTGTACACTCCATCCACTTCAACAAACGCACTTTTGAAATCATACGAGCCTGTGCAGATGTGGAACATCCCAGCGGGAAACTTCGAGGGCTGCGCGGCGGCGTCCGTATACCCGTGGTCAGCTATCGTCTTGAAACGAAGCGAGGTGAGAGTCCCATCTTTTTTGCCTGCCAGTTCTGCGGTGATGTGATAGTCCCGTCCAAACGAATCCGCCGCCAGGTTTTCGGTGCGGTTTTCGATCCATTTGACCGGGGCGCCGGTCACGATGGAAGCCGCAACAGCAATCACGTATCCAGGATACGCCGGGACTTTACCGCCGAACCCGCCGCCGATATCCGGTGAGATCACTCGGATTTTCTCCTCCGATAATCCGAGATGCCCGGTGATGAGCGCGACGACCGTGCGAATGGCGTGTGGGGCTTGCGAGGTCATCCATAACGTGAGATGCGTATTGGTAGCGTCCCACTTCGCAACGCAACCACAGGTTTCGATGGAAGCAACATGGATGCGCGGGATATAGATATTTTCCTTGACCCTAACTTCGGCCCTATCGAAATCCTGATTCGTTTTTTCGCGATCTCCCCATTCCCAATGCCAGATGTGATTGCTCTCTTTGTCGTCACGGACTTTCGTCGCGCCGGGTTCCAGGGCCTTGAACGGATCCACCACGACCGGAAGAGGATCGTAGTCCACTTCAACCGCGGCGACCCCGTCCGCGGCGGTGTAGCGATCGGTTGCGAGGACGGCGGCGACTTCCTGATATTGATATTTGACCGTGTCGATTGGCAACACCATTTGCGTGTCACTCATCAAAGTAGGCATATTGTGGACGTTGTATTTTTGGAGGGTGGGTCCATCGATGACCGCCAACACGCCGGGCGTTGCCAGCGCTTTCTCAGTTCTGATCGCTTTGATCTTGGCGTGGGCATACGGACTGCGGACGATGTCCAAATGAAGCATTCCCGGAAGTTTAAAATCGTCAATGTAATTGCCCTGGCCCCGAATGAAGCGGGCATCTTCCACGCGTTTTCTCGAGTGCCCTAAACCATGTACTTCAGCCATGTCGTCCTCCTCTAGCCTTCTGCCATCTTGTCGGCAGCATATTGGACTGCCTTGACGATGTTCATATATCCGGTGCATCGGCAAAGATTGCCTGAAATGCCGCGACGGATATCATCCTCGCTTGGGTGAGGATTTTGCTCCAGCAGGGCGACCGATGTCATCATCATTCCGGGGGTGCAAAAGCCGCACTGCAAGCCATGCTTCTCGTGGAAACCCTCCTGAACAGGATGCAGTTTTCCGTTTTGGGCAAGCCCCTCCACTGTGCGGACTTCGGCTCCATCTGCCTGGATGGCGAGGAGGGTGCAAGATTTGACGGGTTTGCCGTTCAAGATGACTGTGCATGCCCCACACGAAGTCGTGTCACAACCGATGTGTGTGCCGGTCATGTTCAGGTTCTCGCGCAGGAAATGGACAAAGAGCAGCCGGGCTTCCACATCGGCATCATGCGGTTTCCCATTAATGGTTACGTGAAGGTGATGTGTGCTCATCTCAGCCTCCTTTCGCGCGTTCAACAGCCATGCGGAGCGCTCGCACAGTGTATGTTTTTACAAGGGATCGCTTGTAGTCTTCAGAGCCGCGAAAGTCTGCGATGGGTTGCGCAGCTTCCGCCGCAAGTTTGGCAGCCTGACGGATATGGTCATCGGTGGAGGCCTTGCCTTTCAAGTAGTCCTCAGCAGCAGTGGCCTTGATTGCGGTAAGTCCTACATTCGTCAAGCCAAGACCCACTGAAACAAAATTGCCCTGTTCATCCAATTCAACCTGGACAGCGACAGCGGCGGTTGCGAAGTCGCCGACCTTACGCTCCAGTTTCAGATATGCGCCACCGCTGTTTGGCCTGGCCGCGGGGATACGGACTTCGGTCAGAATTTCGTTTGGGGCGAGGGCAGATTCATAGAGACCGACGAAGAAGGAGGTGATGGGGATCACGCGCTCTCCCTGCGGTCCCATGGCGAGGACCTCTGCCCCGTAGGCGAGCATCGTGGCAGGATGGTCGTTCCCAGGGTCACCATTTGCCAGGTTCCCGCCCACCGTTCCCATATTGCGGACAATCGGATCGGAAATCACGCTGGCAGTGTCAGCCAGGAGCGGATATTTTTCACGGACGAGCGGGGAATGGTCGACTGTGGACTCGCGGGTCATGGCGCCGATTTTGAGCCAGCCTTTATCCTCATTGATATAAGACAGGCCTTCGACGCGGTTGATGTCTACGAGCAGGGCCGGCGAAGCCAGCCTGAAACGCATCAGCGGGATCAGGCTTTGGCCGCCTGCAAGGACTTTGGCATTTTCATCCCGTCCCAGGGCCACCACTGCCTCGGAAAGCGTTTGAGGTGCAACATAATCAAATGAAGGTGGGATCATACTTGTCTCCTGAGAAATTCGAATAGGAACACAAAGAATTGATCGAAGAAGTGATTACCTGCCGGGGCACCTCCTTTTGGAGGATAGTCCGACGCCTCGTGGAAAGCTAGCCAAAATAAAAGGCAATGAGACGCGTAAATACAATGGCATTTCGGCTAATCAAAAAAATCGAAAACCAATGAATGTGTCGTCAGCAAGGCGCCGTGCATAGTTACTCCTGAATGATGAACGGCTGCAATGAGTATGAACTTTTCTATCTAACAAAAGTATAGGAACGTTTGTATATTATTTGATTGCTTGCGTTTCGTCAAGATTTAATAATGTCATAATTCAATCACGCGTGCGTTTTCTTTATATACGCATTTTTTCGTGAGGTGGATTTGCAGTTTCCTCTGCATTGTTGCGCGCTGCTACAATTTCTGCCATGATGGACATCGCAATTTCTTCAGGAGTGCCTGCACCGATTTCAAGTCCAATGGGTCCATGCAATCTATTCAACTGAGCCTCGGTCAGGCCTTCATCCAGAAGCCGCTGACGCCGTTTCGCCTGCGTGGTTTTACTTCCCAATGCGCCCACATAGAATGCTGCGCTTGGTAAAGCGAGCTTCAACGCGGGATCATCCAGTTTGGGATCGTGGGTCAGCATGGCTACGGCTGTGGATCGTGTGAGCGGGACCTGTTGAAACGCCTCATCGGGCCAGGCCTGAATGAGTTGATCCACGTTCGGGAATCTTTCCGCGCTGCCGAACGCGCTGCGCGGATCGATCACCACGGTGCGATAGCCAAGCGTTTTGGCCAGCGCCATCAACGCAATG
>DASWKT010000326.1:0-9691 GCA_036396515.1 Anaerolineales bacterium
GTCTGCAAAGTATTTAAAGAGACTCAACCCATTAATGATCCCATAGGGTTTGCCGTCTTCGCTTACAACAGGAGCAACTCCGCCTGTGCGGCTCGCGAGTGTCCATGCCTTGCCGAGTTGGGAATCTGGATGGATGCTATCCAGCCTTTGCATCACGGATTCAAAGCGCGGTGAGGCATCGGTGAGGAGGACAGGCGCTTCGAGATTGAGCTGCTTTAGTACCCATGCAGATTGCGGGTTGAGCGCACCTGCGCGCGCCGCCACGGTATCCACTCCATCGCGCTGACGCAAAAGCCAGGCATAGCCCATGGCAGAGGCAATAGAGTCGGTATCGGGGTTGACATGTCCGATGACGTATGTTTTGGTTTGCATAGGCCTATTCTATCTGCTGGAGCGCCCTCCAAACTTTTTCAGGTGTGACAGGGTTATCATCCACGTTCACTCCCACGGCATCCAGGATTGCATTGCCCACAGCCGGTGCGACGCCGTCCATTGGAATTTCAGCCACCGCTTTCACACCAAATGGATGGCTCGGCTCGAAGGTCTCGACGAAGATGGTTTCCAATTCCGGCATCTCATCCGCGCGGAAGATGTGATAACGGTCAAGGTCACGTTCGATGGCGTTGCCTTTCTCATCATAGCGCATCTCTTCGCAGACCGCGTAGCCCAGCGCCTGTGTCATGCCGCCTTCGATTTGACCCGATGCCGTCAGTGGATTCACGATGACACCCGAGTCAACCGCCATCACCAATCTGTCCACCGTTACCGCGCCGGTCTCCGCGTCTACCGTCACTTCAGCGAACTGCGCGGCGAAGGGGGGTGGCGATACCGGCGAGACATACGAGGCCACGCCCATGATCTGTTCCTGGTTCTCTTTGTGTAAGGAATTCAAAGCAATTTCGGCAAGGTTCACTGAGCGCCCGTCTGGTGCAATAGCTTTGCGGTTTGCCAGCTTGATGTCTGCATGTTTATCCAGTTTTAGCATCATCGCCGCGCGAAGCTTGATTCTCTCAGCTACGATCTCTGCCGCTTTGACCGCAGCCGTGCCGGAAATATAGGTCGTTGAGGAAGCATACGCGCCTTTGTCAAAAGGTGTGAAATCCGTGTCTGATGAATATGTGATCATATCTTCGATAGGCACGCCCAACACCTCCGCAGCCATTTGGGCAAGGACGGTATCTGAGCCTGTGCCCAGATCCGTCGCGCCGACCAGAAGATTGAAAGAGCCATCATCATTCATCTTGATGGATGCGCCGCCCATGTCCAGGTAGGGAATCGCTGTCCCTTGCATGACCATCGCAACGCCAATTCCTTTTTTCCTGGTCGAAGGTCGAACGCCCAATGTCTCGCCTGACCCTTGACTTTTGGCGTTTGATACCGAATTACGCCATTCTTCGTTTCCATATTTTGAATCCCATCCAATCGCGGCTTTGCCTTGCGCCACACACTGTTCCAGGCCAACCGTGTGAATGATCTCGGGTCGCGGCTCGCGGCCTTCATTCCAGGCGGTCGAAAATGGATGATATTCGCCCGGCCGGATCGTGTTCTTCAAACGGAATTCGATCGGGTCGAGATTCAAAGCGCGCGCGATCTTTTCCATGTGACGTTCCACGGGCCAGTACCCTTGTGGGACGCCGTATCCGCGGAAAGCGCCTGCTGGCGGGGTGTTGGTGTAGACCACGTCTGCATAAAAGCGGATGTTTGGCGACTTGCGATACTCGCCGTCGCCAACATACAAAGCCATTGCCTTGTGCCCGGTATTGCCTGTAACGGTCAGCGCATGGCAGCCGTATGCGCCTGTGTCAGATAACGCATACATGTCATTGGCGGTGATCGTCCCATCGCGTTTCACGCCGGTCTTCATTTTTATCTTCATTGGGTGACGTGACCGCGCGCCAGTAAACTCCTCTTCGCGCGTGTATTCATAGATCACGGGTTGTCTGGTTGCAATGGTCAGATGTGCGGGGACGTCCTCCATCAGCACTTCCTGCTTTCCGCCGAATCCTCCGCCGATACGCGGCTTGATGACGCGGATCCGTTTCACAGGCAGGTTCAACACAGGCGCGAGCATTCTTCGCACATGAAATGGCACCTGCGTGGATGTGCGAATGACCAAACGATCATCTTCATCCCAATACGTCACACAGACATGCGGCTCGATGTGTGCCTGCTGCACCTTGGGCACCTCATATTCGGCTTCGAAGATTTCATCCGCTTCCTCAAATCCTTTTTCCACATCACCGATGTCAATGCGGATTTCCGCGGCGAGATTGCGGGCGGGGTTGGAATCCGCGAAGTTAACGAACTCAGGCTCATCGTGAATCCGAGGCGCATTTGGGTCCATTGCTTCACGCGAGTCCAATATCGCGTCCAGTATCTCGTATTCGACATCGATCAGACTCAACGCTTGTTCCGCGATCTCAGGAGTCTCCGCCGCGACCATGGCAACACGGTCTCCAACAAATCTCACTTTGTTATCTAGCGAGAAGGCATCCAGCGGGCCAGGGATCGGGTCCGACTGACCGGCGGTCGAATAGATTACCCGCGGGATGTCCTGCCATGTCAGCACGGCCGCAACGCCTTTCAACTCCCTGGCTTTGCTTGCATCAATCTTCTTGATGCGTGCGTGCGCATATGGACTTCTCAACACACGCGCATATAACATGCCGCGCATATCGATATCTGCTGTAAAGGCAGGCTTGCCCTGTACAAGTTTGACTGCATCGACTTTCTTTTCTGGCTTGCCAACAGTCTGGTAGGTTTGAGTTTGGGGCGTGACGACTACTTTCGGGCGAGTCATTACATTCGCTAACTGGTCGCTTGGTGAACTTGCAGGCTGGTCGCCAGGCGGTTGATCGCCCCAGCTTCCCAGATCCCAGTTGACCGAATCCCAATTGACCGGTTCATCTCCGCGCAAGACAGCCGCGGCTTTTAACACGGCTTGTACTGGTTTGAGGTAACCGGTGCAACGACACAACACACCAGCAATTGCATCGCGTACTTGTTCTTCACTTGGGTTCGGATTTACATCCAGCAGGGCCTTTGCCGCTAGTATTTGCGCGGGCGTGCAGTATCCGCACTGGATGGCACCCGACTCAACAAATGCCAGCTGCAATGGGTGCAAGCCTTCAGTCTTTTTCCAACCCTGTTCGGGATGTTCGCCCAACCCTTCAATCGTGACGATGTTATGGCCTTCGGCTTGCGCCGCGAGCATGGATCCCGCGTTAACGGGCTTGCCATCCAGCAAGACAGTATCGGCGCCAGAGAGCCCCTGTTCATCGCCAAATTTGACACCGTAATAGCCAAGTCTCCGAACAGCAGATAATAGAGTTTCGGAGGGGGCACCATCAATCTCATATTTTTCTGCGTTGATAATGAGTGTAAGTTTCATATTCATTCCTTTTCCCTCTCCCCATGGGGAGAGGGCCAGGGTGAGGGGAGAATCAGATTATTTCTTGTTCTTTAATTCGGCAATTCTACTTTCAACGGTCCGCATTATTTCATCTGTAACTGCAAGAATGTGATATCTGACATCATTATTGGTAAATCGAATTACTGTATATCCAAGTTCTTCCAAATATTCAGTTCTTGCCTTATCGTATTCTTCCTGCTTTGGAATGAAATGCGAATCGCCATCAATCTCAATCAACAGTTTTGCTTCTGCACAATAGAAGTCAATAATGAACATGTCAATAGGGTGTTGTCTTCTAAACTTATAACCGGTGCTTTTATTTCTTAATACATTCCAGAGTGTTGTCTCTGCTGATGTTTGAGGATGGCGCATTTCACGTGCGTGAGCCAATATTGTTGGATGAATTCGGTGCCTTGTCTTCATACGCAAACGACCCTCACCCTACCCTCTCCCTGAAAGGGAGAGGGTTACTATAACACCTTCGTCACATTCAATCCAATATTGGCCGACTCAAGTGCATTTTGCGAACCCAACACCGTAACAGCATCTGATTCTGCTGCCTTCTCCAGCACCTCGCCAAATGCGATGAAATCTTCGCCATTGGTGGAGAGCACTTCCTCGCGCGTTTTCTGTCGCAGGGCATCCGTGCGGTTGGTCAGGTAGCGCAGCATAGAGGTGTAGCCTTTTGCATCCGGCAGCTGATACGCATCAATGTCGCCGATCGCGCCGATGATGGCCTTGGTCAACTCGCCATCGCTCAGGCGGGATGAGTCAAGCCCTCTCAGAAAGGCAGCGGCTTTATCGAAATTTTCAATCGTCGCTGGGACATTGGGATCGCGGTAGGAGAGATAAGTGAACGTGCCTGTTGCATCGTCAAGGATAGAGAACGCGCCATATGCACCGCCTTGCACGCGAATTTTCTCATGCAAGTATGCTATTCGCAAATACCTGACAATGACTTCCGCTGAGCCATCATACTCATAGCCGAGATCGTACAAATTTGCGCCCTTGCCAACATAGTTGACCTGTGCTGGGATGGTCAATCCTTCTTTCGTTTGTGCTAATTGAATATCGAAAGTCGAAAGCTTTATCTTCGTGGATGCTAATGCCGAGAGGAAGGAATCGAGTTGTGGCCTGAAACTATCCCAGTTGGCGGCATCCACGGTCACGTTGCACAATAGAGTACTGCGGTTGACGAGCGCCTGTCGCATTATCTCCAATTTTTCCAGCACAGAAGGCCACTTTTTATCAATGGCCTTTTCAAGGTCACGAAGCGCAAACAGGTAGCTAATTCCGCTCATCTGCTCTTTTGCCCAGCCCGATTCACTGAACTGCGCGCGCAACCGTTGATTGACGTAGATATGTCCTTGTGGCACAAGTGAAGACTCCAGGTCCGCTTTTTCCTCCAGCACGATTTGTTTGAGTCTCTCCCGGTTATCGAATTTTGCCGCGAGCAGAACATCCTGAAGGATGTTCAGCAACTCATCCGATTGCTGAACCGTGGCTTTGCCGCGCAGGAAAAGTTTCGCCACGCTCTTTCCGGAACCGATCACCGTCGCGGCGACCGCGGTGCCTGAGATGCCGCCTGTGCCTTTCCCGATCCGCTGGGAAAGTTTGACGTAGTCTTCCGTCTCTGTCCCCATTTCGAGTAGTGCCCGGGCAAAGACTTCTGTGAGTGGCAGCAGGTCTTTTGGCAGGGCGTGCAGATCAAAGCCCAGATCGAGGTAGACAATGCCATTGGTGAACAGGTCATGATACAAGACTTTCGCATCCTGCATATCTGTGACTTCAATTGGAATTGTCCTACTCTGTTTCTCCAGGTCCTCGAGTCTGAGAACGGGAATTGTCGCAAGGGCTTCCTCAGAGTCAGGAGTCTCCTGGTGCTCTTTGAGTTGCCTGGTCTTTTCTGCGATCTCGTTGAGTTGTTGCTCGGTCAGTGCCTCGCGGATCTGCCCCAACCGGTCTTTCTGCTCTTCTTCGAAACGGCGGCCCAGCTCAGGGTCTGGTTTGAAGCGTAAAGTTGTCCTGTGTGTGTTATCCAGCAGGTGAGCCTGGATCAACTTTTCGAAGTAGTGGCTGTCGTTGACAAGTCTTGCTTTGATGTCATTGAGTGATGCTTCGAAGGCAAGAAGCTTAATCGGGTCGTCGTCATGCAGCCAGGTGGTGAGCGCACGCAGCATGAGCGCGAGGCCGCTCGGAAACCCACCGGTATTGTTCTCACGGAGGCGGAACTCGATCGTATTAATAGCCGCGGCGATCATGTCGGGATCGATGCCTTCGCGAACGAGGTTTTCCAGCGTATTAAGGACCAGTCCCTCGATTTTCTTTGCATCACGTGCGCGCGTGCCTTTGAGGCCGGCTGAGAAAAGGATCTGGCGCAGGCTGGATTCGAGGCCAATCCCTGCCAGGTCTTCGCCGAGACCCGAATCGAGCAAGGCCTTCTTGAGCGGAGAGGCAGGTGTGCCGATCAGGATGTGCCCGAGAATCCGAAGGCTGAAATTCATAACAGGGTCAGATGTATCAGGCAATGCCCAGTTGACTGTAAGATAATGCTTCCTCCTGATATCAGCGTCCTGACCGGCATCGTAGGCATATTGCACTTTCTTTGCCCGTTTGAAAGGTTTCTTCAGCGGAATCTTGGAATTGACCTTAGTCTTCTTATAAGGTTTCAGGTACTTTTCCATGAGTTCAAGCCGTTTTTCAGGTTCGTCATTTCCATAAAAGAAAATGAATGAATTGGATGGATGATAGTATCTCTCGTGGAAAGCCTTGAAGGCCTCATATGTGAGGTCTGGGATATGGCGTGGGTCGCCGCCGGAAACGACACCGTAGACATGTTTCGGAAAGAGGGAATTTCTAACCCTGGTTCCAAGCACTCCATCTGGTGATGAATACGCCCCTTTCATCTCGTTGAAGACCACCCCTTTGTACGTCAGTGGCTCTGATGGACCGTTGAGCTCAAAGTGCCAGCCTTCCTGCATGAGAGTTTGTTCAGATATGAGGGGATAGAAGACGGCATCCAGGTAAACATCGATCAGGTTATAGAAATCCTGAATATTCTGGCTGGCCACCGGGTAACAGGTCTTGTCAGGGTACGTGAATGCATTGACAAATGTCGCCAGGGAGCCTTTGCGCAACTGCACGAATGGGTCTTTGACAGGATATTTCTCCGAGCCGTTCAACACTGAATGTTCGAGAATGTGAGCGACGCCCGTTGAATCCTTGGGCGGCGTGCGGAAGTTGATCGAGAAGACCTTGTTCTCGTCCTCGTTGACGATAGAGAGCAGGCGTGCGCCAGTGCGTTTGTGAACGTAGTAGTAGGCGGTGGCGTTTAGTTCGGGAATGGTTTGTTCCTGCAATAACGTGAATTTTTTAAACATACTTCTCCTGCGAGTCGGGATAATTCGAGGAAGGCACGGCAAATTAATCTGGCTCGGTTTGCGGCTCCGTTTGAGGTGGCCGGAGCTGCCAGAGATCCTTATCGATATCCGCGACATCATCCCATCCGATTCTGTCTGAGGTCAGCAGGTCATCAATCCGGCCAGTAAGATCGTTAAAAACTTCCTCCGTAATTCCGCGGTTCGCGAACAATTCACTGAGGGCGACTCGTTGATATTGTAAGTATTCGCGCCAGGCAGAATCAAGCTCTTCTGTTTCAACCTCAGGGTGATTGATCAAAATCTCTTGCACAGCATCGGTAAGTTCTTTGGTATATGGATTTACCGTATTACTAATAATATCCCATACATGTTTGGAAATCATGCCTGCCTTGTGAATTTCCTCCAGATGCTGGTAGGCGGCGCGAGCTGTAACGACACGCGCACGCCGCCGATCGTATTCATCGCGTTCTACCCGGCGTTCGATGATCCCTGTGCGTTGCACAAGCCAGTTCATCGTTGTCCCCTGGATCAACAATGTGAAAAGCACCACTCCAAAAACCATTGCCAGTAATTGCCCGCTGGCATCCATGCCTAGTGTACTGGGCAGGCTCAAAACTAATGCCAGCGAGATGGCTCCGCGAAGACCACCCCAATACAGAATATGTTTCCATCTATGCGGAATCGTTTTCGCACGCGGGAACAATCCATAAACAACAATCAATCGCGAGAGCAGGGCGGCAAGAATACCCCAGAGAATCGCCTGCCAGTTCCTGACAAGCAGAGGCCAATCCACGACAAGGCCTATCAACAGGAAGACGAACGAGTTGACAAGGAATGTCAAGAATTCCCAGAAGTTGAACACAACCAGACGCGTGGTCGATGACATGCCGCGCGGCCCAATATTCCCATTGATCAGACCGGCGGCCACAACCGCCAACACGCCGCTTACGTGAAAAGTCTGTGCCACGATAAAGGCTCCGTATGCGAGCACAAACGTGATGGCTGTTTCAATCAGGTGATCGTTAATTCTGGAAATAAGGAAGGATGCCAGCAGCCCCAGGATAAAACCTATGGCCAAACCAATTCCTGCGCTCGCAAGAAAATTACTGATCCCAACACGCACATCAAAGTCCCCTGTGATAGTAGCTGCAACGGCAATGTTGAAGACGACAATCGCAGTACCATCATTGAAAAGGCTCTCACCCTCGAGCAGCATTTGCAAGCGCCTTGGTACACCTAAAGTGCGGAAGAGTGCTATGACGGCAACAGGGTCAGTTGCTGCAATAATGGCTCCAAATATGATCGCGTATCCAAGCGCAATTCCTGCGCCAAGGTAGACGATGCCACCAACTAGAAATGTGGTCATCAACACGCCAATAACCGCAAGCGTTAAAATTTGTATTATGTTACGTCGCAATTCGCCCAGTGGAAGATGGAATGCCGCCTCAAATATCAGAGGCGGAACGAAGATGCCCATGATCAGATCAGGTTCTATTTCAATCCGGAACTGTTGATAAAGAACGGCAAGCGCCGTGCCCACGGCCACGAGTCCAAGTGTGTAGGGTATGCGTACTCGTCGTGCAACGATACCCACCAAGGTCGCAATCACAAGCAAAGCGACAGCGTACGCCTCAACGACAAAAATCTCAGACATGCGAATTCCATGCTGTGTAGAGTTGTTCCCTCAATTCATTGATCACTTTCGCCTCCCCATTCTCATCCTTATAAAACCAGACATCCCAACCATTGACAGGTGCATCCTCCATCAAAGATTTTGCGACGCTGTGGATCGAGCCAGTGACCTTACCGCAATGAATATGCCCATTGGATAGGATTTTCGCCCGGAGGCCGTTCTTTGCAAAATAGAGGATTTGGCTGGGTTTGAGCAATCCGTTTTCGAGCAGCGCACCAAATGGGACCCGGACCTGCTTCCGTTTCACAACGTCGATTGCCTCCTGATTGGCTCCCTGCACTGCGTCGATGCGTTTCTGCGCAACCTTGATATATTTCTTATCCCGTTCGATGCCGATCCAATTGCGACCGAGTTTCTTGGCAACCGCACCTGTGGTGCCACTCCCAAAAAACGGATCGAGCACCACATCGCCAGGGTTTGAGGAGGCCATGATGATCCGATACAACAGGGCTTCGGGCTTCTGCGTGGAATGGGCCTTGGTCCCATTTGACTTGATGCGTTGTTTGCCCGTTGCCAGGTTGAGATTCCAGTCAGAGCGCATTTGCAGGTCATCGTTCAATGCTTTCATGGATTGGTGATTGAATGTATATTTCGCACCTTTTTTCTTCTGTGCCCAGATCATTGTTTCGTGTGCATTGGTAAAGCGCACGCCGCGAAAGTTCGGCATCGGGTTGTTTTTTATCCAGACGATATCATTCAAAAACCAGAATCCCAGATCCTGCATAATTGCGCCTACGCGATAAATGTTATGGTATGTGCCGATAACCCAGATGGTACCTGTCTCCTGCAATACGCGTTGACTTGCGGATAGCCACTCACGCGTGAATTGGTCATACTCTGCAAAACCCTCAAACTTATCCCAGCCATCATTGACTGCATCCACCTTCGTCATATTAGGGCGATATAGATCATTACGTAGTTGCAGATTATATGGTGGGTCGGCAAATACCAAATCCACCGAGTTCTCAGGCATGGACTTGAGTATCTCGATGCAATCACCGTGGATGATTTGGTTGAGCGAATGTTTTTTTGCCACAGATTTCACGGATTGACGCTGATTTTCTTAAAGGCCTCAGTGGAGCAGATTTCCGAAAGAACTTGCTGCTTAAGTTTCGGAATATTCGAAAGCGTAAAGAGAACCGATTTCAATAGGATATTACCGTCAAAGCTTCTGGCAGCATTTACATAATTTTCAATTCTTGGATT
>DASWKT010000327.1:0-6135 GCA_036396515.1 Anaerolineales bacterium
CTCCCTCTAATCCTCCTAGTTGGGCCGACCGCGGTTGGCAAGACGGAACTTGCCATCCAACTCGCAGAACGACTGGGTGGCGAGATTGTCTCAGCTGACTCACGTCTCTTTTACCGCGGCATGGATATTGGTACCGCCAAGCCTACGCCGGAAGAGCAAGCGCGCGTACCACATCATTTAATTGATATCGCAAACCCCGATGAGATTTTGAGCCTGGCCGTCTTTCAACAAAAAGCGCGTGAAGCCATCGCAGATATTCATACACGCAACCAGATCCCGTTTTTGGTTGGAGGTACCGGACAATACATCCGGGCGGTCACGGAAGGATGGAGTCCGCCTGAGGTTGAACCTGATGAGAGATTAAGAAGTGAACTAGAGAAGATGAAGGAGGAAAAAGGCATTGATTGGCTACACGACAAACTTAGGATCCTTGACCCGGAAGCCTCTGAGAAAATTGACCCGCGCAATTACCGGAGAACAATACGAGCATTGGAGGTCATCCTTACGACGGGAAGAAAATTTTCCGAGCAACGAAGCCAAAGCGAAGCCCCCTATCACCTCATTACCATTGGTTTGAGGCGTCCGCGCCCGGAGTTATATGAACGAGTGGATCAACGCATTGACATGATGTTTGCAAATGGATTCTTGGATGAAGTAAAAGGATTACTGGCAAAGGGTTACTCCCCTTCCCTGCCCACGCTGTCTGCCATCGGGTATCGGGAGTGCATACGGGTGATCAAACGCGAATTGAACGAAGAGCAGGCAAAGGCTGAGATCAGGCGCGCAACGCGCATTTTTGTCCGCAGGCAGGCGAACTGGTTCAAGGAATCTGATCCGAATATCGAGTGGTTTAGAGTCGAGCAAGGAGTCGGGCCACAAATCGAAACACACATTCGTGCAAGGATCAGCGCTGGGGACGGCAGCTACAGCAATTGTAACAACACCTCCGTCAGTTAGTTGACTTTTGATTCTTCCTTGTATATACTGAGAACAACCAATAAAGAGGAGGCATCATGAACGATCGACCGTGGCTCGCTCATTACGACAAGGGGGTCCCGCAGACAATTGAAGTTCCAAATGCGCCGTTGTTCTATTTTTTGGAAGAGTCGGCGCGCAGATATCCAGACCGCGCCTGCACGATCTTCAAGGGCGCGGTCATTACGTACAAGGAGATGAACACGATCACTGATCATGTCGCGGCTGCGCTGGTGGATATGGGTGTGAAGAAAGGTGACCGGGTGGGAATCTTCATGCCGAACACACCGCAGTTTGTCATGGCTTATTTCGGCATCCTCAAAGCTGGAGGCGTGGTGGTGGCGACCAATCCGCTCTATACGGCGCATGAGATCGAACATCAAGCCAGCGATGCGGGCATCGAAGTGATGTTCGTGATGACCAATTTCTATAATACGATCAAGAAAGCCCAGCCGAATACAAAAATTAAAAAATTGATCGTGACAAATCTAAAAGAGGCTCTGCCGCCCATCATGCGCGTACTCTTCACTCTTTTGCGTGAGAAAAAGAGTGGATTCAGGATCGAAGGTGGATTGCAGGAGGGCGACGTTTGGATGCAGGATCTACTGGAGAATTACCGGGATGCGCCTCGTCCCAAGGTGGAAGTTGGCCCCGATGATACGGCTTTGTTCCAATACTCAGGCGGGACCACAGGCATCTCGAAGGGAGCGGTCGCTCTGCATCGCAATGTCGTCGCCAATACGATGCAAATGAAAGCCTGGTTTGTCACCTCGGAAGAAGGGAAAGAGATCTACCTGATGGCGATCCCACTTTTCCATGTGTATGGCATGGTGGCGGGAATGGCCGTGGCGATGGCATCTGGTGGGAGCATGGTCATGGTTCCCAACCCGCGCGACCTGAAGGATGTGTTGGAGAATATTTCCAAATATAAAGCGACTATCTTCCCGGGCGTGCCCGCACTGTATAATGGCATTAATAATCATCCTGATGTCAAAGCCGGGAAATATGATCTTTCTTCAATCAAGGCCTGCATTTCAGGTTCTGCCCCTCTGATGCGGGAAACAAAGGAACAATTCGAACAATTGACAGGCGGAAAGGTCTTCGAGGGTTATGGACTCTCCGAAGCGCCCACAGCTACACACTGCAACCCGCTGCTGGGTGAGAACAAGACAGGTTCCATTGGCATGCCACTGCCGAACGTTGAAGTGAAGATCATCAGCCTTGACGATGGCGAGACCAAACTTCCTCAGGGCGAGATCGGCGAGATTGTGCTCCATGGGCCGCAGGTCATGAAGGGCTATCACAATATGCCGACTGAGACGGTGAATACACTGCGCATGATGAAGGATGGCAAAGTGTGGCTGTTCACCGGTGACATTGCCCGCATGGATGAAGACGGTTACTTCTATATTGTTGACCGCAAGAAGGAGCTCATCAAACCGGGCGGGTACCAGGTCTGGCCGCGCGAAGTGGAAGAGGCGCTTGCCGCACATCCGAAGGTGCTTGAAGTCGGCGTGGCGGGTATTCCTGACCCATATCGCGGCGAAACAGTCAAGGCCTGGATCGTGTTCAAACCCGGTGAAACGGCAGACGAGGCTGAGCTCAAGGCATTTTGCAAGGAAAGGCTCGCTGCCTATAAAGTGCCCACCCATTATGAATTCAGAAATGAATTACCGAAGACGACCGTTGGCAAGATTTTGCGGCGCGAACTGGTGAGGCAGCATAAGGAAACCGCACAGTGATAGGGTAGACCGGTACACAAGTGAAAGAAAAGAGCCTTCTGTGAAAACAGGAGGCTCTTGTATATTAATCTAATTTGGATTTCTACGTACTTCTTCAGGCGATCTGCGGCGTACCGCTCTTCTTGGGGATAGGCGGTGGGAAGATAGCTTCGAACTCATCGCGCGTGAGTGTTTCCACTTCGAGAAGTTTTTGGGCAACTGCGTCTAGTTGGTAACGATATTTCGTGAGCAGTTTCTTGGCAAGTTTATAGGAATCTTCAACGATCTTGCGGACCTCTGTGTCAATCTGTTCGGCAACAGATTCAGAGTAATCGCGCTGTTCGGAGATCTCGCGCCCGAGGAAGATCAGCTCTTCTTTCTGCCCGTACATCATCGGTCCCATCTCGTTGCTCATTCCCAGGCGGGTGACCATGGTACGTGCCATACGCGTCACCTGCTCGATATCGTTCGACGCGCCTGACGTAATATCATCGAACACCAGCTCTTCGGCAACACGTCCACCGAGCATGTAAGCAAGATTGGCCAACAGTTTCCGGCGTGAATACAGCAGACGATCTTCTTCGGGCCTGAACCAGGTTAAGCCGCCAGCCTGGCCACGCCCGACGATCGTCACCTTCTGAACCGGATCTGCTTCGGGGATGGCATTGCCTACTACGGCATGACCCGCTTCATGGTAGGCGATGATGCGCTTCTCCTCGTCTGAGATCAGGCGTGATTTGCGTTCCGGTCCCATGACCACACGTTCAATGGCCTCTTCCAATTCAGGCTGGCCGATTGCTTTCTTATTCCGCCGTGCAGCCAGGATAGCGCCTTCATTGACCAGGTTCTCAAGGTCAGCACCCACAAAACCGGGTGTACCTCGGGCGAGAGAGCCGAGATCAACACTGGGTTCCAGGGGCTTGCCTTTCACGTGAACTTTCAGGATCGCCTCCCTGCCCTTCATGTCAGGCCGGTCCAGAGTGACCCGGCGGTCAAAACGACCGGGCCTCAGCAAGGCAGGGTCGAGAATGTCAGGACGGTTCGTGGCTGCGATGATGATGATGTTTGTATCGGTATCGAAGCCGTCCATTTCGACGAGCATCTGGTTGAGGGTCTGCTCGCGTTCATCATGCGAACCGCCAAGCCCGGCGCCGCGCTGACGTCCCACCGCATCGATTTCATCCACAAAGACGATACAGGGTGAATGTCGTTTAGCCTGATCAAAGAGATCACGTACACGGCTGGCACCCACACCTACGAACATCTCTACAAACTCGGAACCGGAAATGGAGAAGAACGGCACACCTGCTTCACCGGAAACTGCTTTTGCCAGAAGGGTTTTCCCAGTACCGGGAGGGCCGACCAGCAATACGCCCTTCGGTATGCGTGCCCCAAGTTGAATGAACTTCTGCGGTTCTTTCAGGAACTCGACCACTTCGGCCAGCTCCTGCTTCGATTCCTCCACACCGGCAACATCATTGAAAGTAACAGTAGGATGTTCACCACTGAACATGCGCGCCCGCGATTTACCAAACGACATCGCGGCGTTATTACTTCCCTGGGCCTGGCGGAATATAAACCAAAGCACACCAGCCATGAAAATGACAGGAAGAATATACAGCGCTCCGCTGACGACCCCCGCCCATTGCGAAGGCGGCTTTACTTCTATTTTTACGTTGCTTGAAGAAAGCTCTTCTGCTGTCACGCCCAGGCCAAGCAATTGCTCAACCAACGTAGCGGTCGTTTCTTTATGGGATTCTTTTTCCTCTCCATTATCATAAACGACACGAAGGGTATCATCACCTTCGATGACCACACGGGCCACACTACCTGCTTGAATATCTCCCGCAACTTCATTAATCGTAAGGGATTCCTCCGCTCCGGAATCGCGCTGAAAAGCCATGACTACCATGGCAACCGCTGCCACGATCAATAAAAGGGTTACTACAAATGACTGATTTCTAGGATTCACTTTGCCTCCAAAAAATAATTCCAATTGAAATTATACCAACATGGGCAGTTCACGAATAGCCCATTCGAATTTTTTATACATTTCTCTAACATATCCCTTTTGCAGGAAATCACAGTCTGGATGCGAAATATTACCCCGCTCTTACTCCAAAACCAGTTCCACGGGACAGTGATCAGAGCCCAGCACCTCTTCGTGAATGACGACATCCTTCACATGAGGAACCAGCGCTTCCGAGATGAGGAAATAGTCTATACGCCAGCCAATGCCACGTTGCCGGGCAGAAAAACGATAGGTCCACCACGTATATTGGATGCGGTCTGGGTAAACATAGCGGTAGGCATCCACAAAGCCATGATCAAGGTAATTCTGCACCCACGCACGCTCCTCGGGCATGAAACCGGAGGTCGTTTCATTTTGCTTTGGGTTTTTCAGATCAATCGGCATGTGGGCCGTATTGAAGTCACCGGTGATAATGATGTTCTCGCCCAGCACATGCAGCTTGTCGCACACAGCCAGTAGATGAGCATAGAAGTCCAGTTTGTAATCCAGGCGCTCTTTGCCGCGCTGTCCATTCGGGAAGTAAACGTTGAACAAACGGAAACCGGGATGCGGCGTGGAAATGAGGCGTCCCTCCATATCGAAGAGAGGCGCGTCCATGCCAAGCTGGAGCTCCAGAGAAGGGCTCCGCAGAAAAGTCGCCACTCCACTGTAGCCCAACTGTTCAGCGGGATTCCAAATCACGTCATAGCCGGGAAAATTACGATATTCTTCCTTGAGTTGCTCGGGACGGGCCTTAATTTCTTGCAGGCACAAAATGTCGGGCTGCTGCTCCCATGCCCACCTCAGCGCATCTTTGCCGAGCGCGGCCCGCAGGCCGTTTATGTTCCATGTGATGATCTTCATTGTTATTACTTTATGGTAAACTTCACGCAGCCAACGCTATGAACGCTAATCTCAAGTGCATATTGTGCGTCGAAGACGAACCTGAAATGATTGATCTAATGCGGCTCATCCTGGGTCGTCGCGGCTTTGAGGTAAAGGGCGCGGCTGGCGGTGTTGAGGGCTTGAAAATGATCCGCGAGGAAATGCCCGATCTCGTTTTACTGGACTTGATGATGCCCGATATGGATGGTTGGGAAGTATACCAGCAAATGAAAGCAGACGAAAAAACCAGGGGCATTCCTGTCATTGTCGTCACCGCCAAGGCGCAGAGCATAGACAAAGTACTGGGCCTGCACATTGCAAAGGTGGATGATTACATCGCCAAGCCATTCAGTCCGCAGGACTTGATGAACAGCGTCGAGAAGGTCCTCAGATCCAAAGAATAAACGAGGCGATCCTGAGCCAGACGAGGACGCCTCGTTTTTGAATTCTTTCTATGCCAAAATCCATTTCAATCGAAAATAAAAGCCGGAAGATAGATGGGACACTACAAATCAAGTTTTGTGACACTTTTCTCAGCCAGCT
>DASWKT010000328.1:0-11711 GCA_036396515.1 Anaerolineales bacterium
CGTTTTCCAATTGCTCCAAATCCAATATGGATGGCACCGGGCGCTGCAGAATGATGCCTGTCACGCGCGGGTCTACATTAAGCGCATGAAGCGCCGCCAGCAATTCGCCCTGGGTGAAATTGCCAGGGTAATGCCGATGCTCAAAGCCGATGCCGACCTGTTCACAGGCGCGTTTCTGATTGCTGATATAAAGTGATACGGCCGGGCTGTCACCGATATCAATTGAGACCAGGCGTGGTTGCCATCCCAATTCTTTAAGCAAGGTTACTCGTGTACGAACCCCCTCCATGACAACCCGAGCCAGTTTTTTTCCATCAATGATTTTGTGTGATACAGCCATGGGTTTTACATCAATATTGCCATCTGTCCGAAGCCAGAAACAGGCTGCGTATGATCCCAACTGTGACAAGAATAATTCGGTTGCGTGACATTAGATCCTTTCAGGCACTCAGTTGCCAGCTTTATGAACTATGTCGATGTGGCAGATTGAAGACGAAGAGTTCAGGCGTGCATAAAATTGTTTGTCAACAATCGCGTGAATGGCGGCTTGCCAATAGGATAAACGTTGAATCCCATCTCATATAGTTTTTTGTGATCAAGGAGATTCCGTCCATCGAAGATAAAGGCAGGCTTGACCATGGAATTGTAGATTCTTTCATAGTCTAGCTGAGTGTATAGCGACCATTCTGTGAGAATGGCAATCGCATGAGCCCTAAACGAGGCAACATAAGGGTCGATTTCAAATGTTACGCGATTTACCAAGTCGCTGAGATCATAACGCGCATTATCTAGGGCATATGGATCTGTAAGGACGATATCGGCTTGTTCTGCTAATAATGCGCGGCATACTTCCAGGGCAGGCGATTCGCGTGTGTCATCCGTGTTGGCTTTAAAGGCCGCCCCAAACAGCGCAATGCGCTTGCCCGCTATAGTATTAAACATGGATGTAACCATGTTCGCTGCAAAGCGCGCTTCCTGGTATTCATTCATTGCTACAACCTGTTCCCAGTACTTGGCAACTTCAGGCAAACCATAATGCTCACATAAATACACCAAATTCAAGATATCTTTCTTGAAGCAAGAACCGCCAAAACCTACACTTGCCCGCAGGAAATAACGGCCGATGCGCTCATCTCGTCCAATGGCGTTCGACACCTCATTGATATCCGCTTCCGTTTTCTCGCAAAGGGCGGAGATGGCATTAATCGAAGAGATTCGTTGAGCGAGAAATGCATTGGCAACCAACTTCGAAAGCTCGCTGGACCACAGATTCGTTGTAATGATCCGGTCTCGTGGAACCCATTGTGCGTAAATCTCAACCAGCCTTTCAACTGCCTTTTGACCTGATTCCGTTTCGCGGCCGCCAATCAGCACACGGTCGGGATTCTGCATATCGCGCACGGCAGTGCCTTCTGCCAAAAATTCAGGGTTGGATAATATGTCGAAATGGAGGCCGCTGCCGTTTGAGTTAAGGATTCTCTCCATCGCCTCCGCTGTTCGAACGGGCAGAGTACTCTTCTCCACCACGATTTTTGATGAGGTTGAGTTTTCCAAAATTTGACGCGCGGTCTTTTCCCAATATTGCAGATCAGCGGCCCTCCCTGCGCCCTGGCCAAACGTCTTGGTTGGTGTGTTCACGCTGACGAAAATAATATCCGCCTCCGCAATATGACGGTTGATCTCAGTAGAGAAGAAAAGATTCTTGCCCCGTGTCTGGCGAACAATTTCATCCAGCCCCGGTTCATAAATGGGAAGTTGATCGGATTGCCACGCCGCGATGCGCGCCTCATTGATATCAACGATGACGATCCGATGTTCAGGACAATGGCTGGCCATGATTGGCATGGTGGATCCGCCTACATAACCCGCTCCGATGCAAAGAATGTTCGTCATAGAATCCTACCTTTCGTTTTTAATGGATGTTCACATGTTGAATACAACAAGCTATCTGATCACTTGCTTCGCTCAATGGACTCAGACTGACAGGTATGGTAGTGGCAATGACTGTGGATTCCATCAAGGCTGAAAACAGGCTGGGCATGATCCCAGTTGTGACAAGAATAATTCGCTTATGTGACATGAAATCCTTTCCGGGGTAACTCTAAAGTGAATTAGTTCAGGCAATAATACCGCAAAAAACAAAATAGACTGGTGAGAGCCAGTCTCAACGTCACCTGACCGCACACGCATCAGCCGCCTTGCGCCTCTAGGACGCGAGCTATCCAAAGCGATCCGATGTTGGATCCCAGAAGTCACCCTCCAGGCCCAAACCAGCGAAAATCGCGCGCATTTCGTCTGGCTGAGGTCGACGAGAATTTTCCTGCAGTCGAGTTGAATACCATTTGTTTGTCGATGAACCTGAAAGTAAGTGTACCCTCCCGAATATGCCATGCCTCATCATCATGCTGAACGTGGATGTAATCGGGGCCGCTTCCACTCCACTCATGAATTTCAAAGGACTGTCCAGTCGCAGCGATTGGTGGCTGACCATCCGCTCGCCTTTGTATATCTGGAACTATGATGGGATCGCTCATTGTCTCATCGCTCCTCTCTTTTTTGGCCTCTGCCCAACCCGTCCGGCTGCCAGTTAACTGTTGGATTCAGCCGGGTCAAGCCGCAGTCTATTCACTCACTGATTTCCGATCTGTTAAGCTTGCCTTTTAGATCTGACAGATGCTCGAGCTCGTGCATCGCAACGGAGCGAGCTCGCCAGTAAACAGATTCTTTCCGTTTCTTCCCCTCCTCACGGATCGATCTTGACCATTGTTGTTGTGTAAGCGAAGCAAGAACACGTAATAGAACGGTGCGGCGAAGTTTGAAGTAGCCCAGTAAATCCGAAAATGCTAACAGTTCATAGCGCAGAAGTTTCCCCCACTGTCGTTCCGGGTGGATATCAGGAAAGATAGGTTCATCCTTGAGTAAAGCCAGATAAATCGCTTCTGAAGACCTGGCTTCGCAATGAAGCAAGTGTGCCAAATCTTCTGTGAATGATCGTTCTCCAGATCCAAGCGGCTGGCGCAGCTGCTCATCAGAAAGACTCTTGCTCAAACTCTCCAGTTTCCCTGGTGTGTCTTCTAGCAGATCTGTGATTTTTGCGATATTTGTGTTCGTTGGTTCAGTCGAGACCACTTTTTTCATTTGCGTCATCCCGGTACCCATACGATTAGGTTTCTAAAGATTTTGAGGAGCAATTAGGAATTATGCGGCAAAAGATTATGAAAGTATAGTCTTAATCTTGTCAATCAAAACCTCCCGCCGAGCGTTTAAGCGGAATAACCCCTTCCAGTTTTCCGAGATGTAAGCGCCCGCGTAGGTACTTTCCAGGCTAGACCAGATTCTGGGCGGCAACCGCTTTTTCAATCCCTTACCCAAAGCGCCCGTCCGCATTGACCGGTCGTGATCAAGTTCCATGCACCACTCCAACATCGGGCGCAGGTAGATGTGTTTCATGTCGTAGTGCGTGCAGCACTTTGCGGGGAGCAGCTCGTAGTGCCAGAGACATTTCGCTACGCAAGGTGCGTCGCTAAAGAAATCTTCGATGAAAATAACTCAACTGCTCGTGGTTCGTTATACTATATGGAGGCATTATGAAGCTCAAGATAAGCCCTGAATTGATGTACCTCATCGTTGCAGCAATCGCATTTGTGCTGATAAACAGATAGGGCAGGACCTGCACTCCAATACATAGGATGTTCATCCGCTGATCCCAAAAGGTGAAGTTAGCCGGAAGCGCAGCGACCATCCATCCCTAGTATGTGGAGCCGCGAGGTGTGTATTGGAAAGCCCACGTACTAGAGATTCGAGCCCGCGGCTACATGGGCCCGATCACCACAACGAATAAGTGAATCAACCTAAGGTGGTGCATCACACGTACCATGCACCGGCTAATCCAGTACGTGATCAAGTGGAAATTCCTCCCAGCGGAATTTCAATCATCACGCGCGTCCCATCGCCTGGCTTCGAAGTCACCTCTATACTGCCACCCATTAAGCCCAGGCGGTCCTGAAGCATCAATAAACCGTGGGCCATCTTTGGGTCGTTCATGATCGCTTCGACCTCAAAGCCTTTGCCCGAGTCAGTGACTGTGATACGCCCGCGGCCATCGACCTGTTCCAGAGTGACTGCCGCCTGCGAGATGCTGGCGTGCTTGACAATATTAAAGAGCAGTTCACGCACTGCCTGGAACAACAGTACACGTATATGATTATCAAGGTTATGAAAATCCCCTTTCGCTTCCAGTTCGACTTGCAGGCCATACTGCTCTTTCATTTGAGAGGATAACCAGGCTATGGCCTCGGTCAGGCCGTCTCCCTGCAGGACAATTGGGCTGAGGTCAATACTTAGATTGCGGGTGATGGTGATGGCGTCGGACAGCCAGCTTTGAATTTGATCAAGAGTTGTCCGCAGCTCTGGCGAGACCTTGTTTGTCTCGTTGGCATCGTTCAACATGGCCAACTGTGCTTTGATGGCAAATAGTTGTTGCTGCAGATCGTCATGCAGAATTTGGGAAATACGATGCCGCTCTTCCTGCTCCGCCCTGGTCAGTTTGGAGGCCAGGGAGCGGATCTTCTCCTCGGCCCGGATACGTTCAGTGATATCCGTCGCGATAATGGAGATCGCGCTCGCGCCATCCGCGGTGAGTTGATAGACGGAAAGTTGGACTTGCACGCATTTTCCCGTCGTGGTCTTCAGGCAGAACTCTCCTCGGGTGCCAGTCTGCCCGGCTTGTTTGAAGATCAACTCAAAGGCGCTCTGCTGGTCCGGCAGGATCAGGTCCTGGAACCGAACACCAATCAGGCTTTCGTGTTCAGTTTGAACCATTTGGGCAAAACGCGGGTTGCAGTAAAAGATCGTTCCATCGGGAATTAAAGTTACTGCGCCTTCGTTCATGGACTCGACCATCATCCGGTACGGAAAGTCCGCGTCGCTTAAGGTCACCACCTGTGTACCCTCCGAACGTGTTACAACAAACGCGTCCACCAGGTACTGCCGAATGGCGTGCAGGGTTTCCTCTGTTTCTTCGAGACGGTTTTTCAGTTCAACGGCCTCATCCGGGACCTGCTGGGGGGCTCGGTTTCTTTTGGCCATAATTCAACCTTTAGGGCGAGGCAAACACCGCGAAGCATATGCTTCACACGCCGCGCTCATGATTGTTCACGCAAATTAAGTCCAACAAGGACACGTTCCGTATTCGAGAGATCGCCGATGATCTTCCTGATCGGTTCGGGTAATTTCCTTACCAGGGTTGGGATGGCAAGGATCTGGTCGCCGCTTGCCAGCTGCGGTTCCTTGAGCAGGTCAATAACCTCGATGTGGTATTGACCCGCCAGGTGCTCCTCGCAAATCTTCTTCAGGTTGGCAAACGCGGCGAGACTCTTGGGCGTCTGCCCGGCGACGTAGAGCCGCAGTTCCCAGGTCTTTTGTGTGCGGCGGGATCGAGGGCGCGGCTTTGATTTTTCCACTATGTTCTCCTTCTTGCTTCTCTGTATGATACTGCAAAAGCAGATCAGGCGTTGGACGCGCCTCCTAAGGTTGATTGAGCTGAGTTCGGCGTCCGGCGAGATCGATCGCGCCGATCTTTATTCCATCGTCGGTCAGATGGAAGGAGCGGATCTGATTCGAATGGGCCATCCCGCGCGATTTCAGGATAAACAGACCGCGCTGGCGTTCCCCGTTGCTCTCCAGGTTACGCAAACTGATCCAGGCATCGATCAGCGATGAAATGCCCACGACGGATTGATCCGGAGCATCCTCTTCCGAGGTAAAGCTGGTGAAGAGCGCTGTGATCTGATTCGTCTTTAGGAAGTCGATAATTCGTGTAACAGTAGCTTTGACCTCAGCCTTGGATCCAACCGCAAAAAAGTCGGTGATCGGATCCAGCACGACGATATCTGGTTTGTGTTCTTTGATCAGGTCGTACATTGTCACCAGGTGCATTTCAAGACCATAGAGGGTGGGTCGGGCAACGTGGAATTGGAGTAATCCCTTTTTCGCATGCGGCTCCAGGTCAATGCTAATCGAGCGCATATTCCGAAGAATCTGGCTTGCGGATTCCTCAAACGCGAAATACAAGCAGCGTTCGCCCCGCTGGCAAGCCGCGTCTACAAAAGCCGTGGCGAGGCTGGTCTTCCCTGTACCAGCCGTGCCCGAAATCAGGATGCTGCTGCCAAGGTAAAAACCTTTGCCTCCCAGCATATCGTCAAGCTCCTTCACCCCCGTCGATACTCGTCCTGAAGGTACCTTGTGATCGAGGCTGAGCGACGTGATAGGCAGCACGGAGATGCCATCCTTGCCGATCAGGAATGGATACTCGTTCGTGCCGTGCAGGGTGCCGCGATATTTGACGATCCGCAATCGCCTTGTCGACGTTTGATCGGTCACGCGATGATCGAGCAGGATGACACAATCGGCGACGTATTCTTCCAGGCCGAAGCGGGTCATGGTCCCATCGCCGCGTTCTGCGGTTACGATCGCGGTCACACCTTTGTCCTTCAGCCAGCGGAACAGGCGGTGCAATTCCGCCCGGAGAATGGCTTGGTTTGGCAGCGCAGCAAATAGCACCTCGATCGTATCCAGAGTCACTCGTTTGGCGCCAATGCTGTCGATTGCATATCCCAGGCGGATGAAAAGCCCCTCCAGGTCATATTCTCCCGTCTCTTCGATCTCACTACGTTCAATCCGAACATAATCGATGATTAGTTTCTTTTGCTTGATCAACTCCTTCAAATCAAAACCGAGTGAGGCAACATTCTGCGCCAGTTCTTCTGCGTTTTCCTCAAAAGCCACAAAGACCCCGGGTTCATCATATTGGAGAGCTCCGTTGACGAGAAACTCCATGGCGAAGAGCGTCTTGCCGCAGCCCGCGCCTCCGGCAAGTAGAGTTGGCCGGCCTTTGGGCAAACCACCGCCAGTGATTTCGTCCATGCCTGGAATGCCGGTGGGGGATTTGGGTAGGAGCTTCACCTGCTGTCTCTTCCGTTTTGCCGGTGTCATGAAGAATTATTTCTCCTTCGGAGGTTGTTGTTTCAGGAGGTCCTGGTCATGAAGCACCAACCTTACTTTGCTGCCAATGTGCGGGGTATGGCTTTCTGTCTCGGCTATTATTTTTGATGAGGGAACGATGAAGGGCAATCAGCGTTGCTGTCGAACTGACTAACTATGACTTGTACCCATAAATTTCTGTATCAGGCCCAGTAAAATTATACAGAAATATTTCTACATAACCAATCGATACAGATTATATGCTCATAAGGGACAAAAGGCAAATAGGGTAGAAGAATATAACAGAAACTCCTGTCAAATCTCTGAAGGAAGATAAAAGCTGATTTTCCCTACTGACGCATTTTCTGCACATAGGTTGTAACCTGCTCATCCAGGTCATGTGGATAGGAATAGCCCAACCCTTCGCCTACCTCTATCGCCACTTGACGGAAGAGCGCCATCGTGCGAAATAATGCATCCCAGTTGTCCGCGATGTCCGCGCCCGCATAGCTGTTCTCCAGTTGTGACCAAATTTCAGATGGCAGTCGCTTTTTCAAGCCTTTGCCCAGGGAGCCAACCGGTATAGACCAGCCGTGCTCCACTTCCACGCGCCATTCCAGCATCGGGCGCAAGTAGACGTGTTTCATATCGTACTCCAGACACCACTTTGCGGGCAGCAATTCTTCGCGCAGGAGACATTTCGCCACGTAGGGGGCATCGCTGAAGAAATCTTCGATCCATTTTTGATACGCTTCGTCGGTCGGCGGGACTGGAATGTAAGCCGAATAAGTTGGTGGCTTCATCCCCTCGGTCAGGCCGTCTTTGTCCATGAGGATGCGATAGCCGGCATCCAGTTCAGCCGTAAGCGCGGGAGCCTGAACAATCTTGCGCATTAACTCAACTGGCCATAAGGTGAAGTCGATCTTGAGACCCTCTGCATACTGAGTAACATTGGCTACCTTTTCAATTTCATAATCTGGGTCACGGTGGATTGGGTCCCAATAGACCACCAGCACCTTTCCAAAATCCTCCAGCCAGCTTCGATCTTTGAAGAAGGGGTGGATATCCTCGACCACCAGCACAACATCATAATCGGAGAAGATATCCACGGAGGCTCCCGGGATGGCACGGGTGCTGGTCAGCAGCATCGCGCGGATGGAGCTGAACTTCTCTGCCCATCGAACTAATTCGCTTATAACATTATCCATGTCTGGGTGTCCGTTTGCTGATTTCTACTTCATGCTTCTAGGTTTTTGATTTGTTATTTCCCCAAATAACTTGTGAGGCATATACACAATGGAAGGACTTGCTCTTTCTATTCTTCAATCGCTCCTCCAAGTATACGCAGATGTTGGCGGAATGTGTAAGTAGCATCGGCTGAACGCCGAGCCAGATATTCGTCAAATCGAAGCTGTTCGCGCAGTTTCCTGCCGGATTGTATTTCTTGCGCCTGTCCTCGTTCTTTCTGCCAAATGCTATCAGCCGTCGAAAGAATTTCATCTACACCTTGAGCAGGTGCAAACAACACCCCATCGGCATCTGCAAAAACGATATCATCCGGAGTCACTATGAAATTGCCCAACCGGGCCGAATTCAATGCTTGAGGATCACGTTCAGCGAGTCGCTGCGGACCCGCGGGATAGGTGCCATAACTAAAGACAGGAAAGCCGATCTGATGAAGTTCCAGAGTGTCGCGATGGCAACCCCAGACGATAATGCCTGCCAACCCAGAGGCCTGTGCCTCTAGCACAGTCAAATCGCCAATGCAACCTTCATCCATTCTCCCCTCGTTATCAATGACGAGAATGTCTCCCTGGTGTGCGGCTCCCATGGCTTCGAGGAAGATATCCACGCTGCCATAATGTCTCACTGGAAGGACTTTGCCAGCAATATGGCTTTCTATCGTCAAAGGGTGAATGCCGGAAGGAGCAAGTCGCAGGGGTATCTTCAGCCGCAGGCAGGCATCCGCGATCAGCGGGGTTGAAAGCTCCGAAAACTTTTCGTATAACTGTTGGTTATTCATGGTAAGAATTTCTCCCGATGCGCTCAACACAGGGAATGAAACAGTTTATTTGATATATTGTGCAACCAACTCCCGACCAATCCGAACGACTTCTTTGGCAAGCACGTCAAAATCCTCTTGTTTACTGCGATGGTTGGCAATGGCGATGCGCAAACAATAGCGACCCTGTAAAGTAGTATAGGACGGCGCGGCAATTCCCTGCTCATGCAGTTGCATCAGAATTTCCTTATTCAATGCATTCAGTTGCTCATCATCCTGTCCCCCCGGGTTGAAGCGGAAGCAAACGATGTCCAAAACGATCGGCGCCAACAGTTCTATACTTGGCTCATTCTCGACCAAATGACCAAAGTAATGTGCCTGTTCGACGTTACGAGCGATCATTCGTCCGAAACGCTCAAGACCATGTTCCTTGATGGACATCCACACTTTGAGAGCGCGAAACTGACGCGACAACTGCAAGCCATATTCACTGAACCAAAGATGCCCCGCCGCCAGTCCGCGTGATTCGTGTGCCAGATAATCAGGTGTGAGCGAAAACGTCCTGCGGTGGGCATCGCTATGCCGCACAAGGATGCAACCCGCCTCGAAGGGAACGTGCATCCATTTGTGGAGATCCAATGCAATCGAATCGGCTCTTTCAATGCCAGAGAGTTGGGGCTTTACATTCTCTGCGAGCACAGCAACTGCTCCAATTGCGCCATCTACATGGAACCAGAGATCTTCGCGCTGGCATAAATCGGCCAGTGCGTTCAAATCATCAATCGCGCCGGTATTGATGGTCCCTGCGCTCCCGATCACACAGATGCGACGAAAACCTGCTTCGCGGTCGGCCGATATGGCCTGTGTCAATGCGTCCAGTTTGATCGTGAAATCATCATTCACTGCGATTCTTCGCAGATGATTGTTTCCCAATCCTAACAATTCAACTGCTTTTTGGACAGAACTGTGCACTTCAGTGGATGCATAAACGGTCAACTGTTGAGGCGCCGCTTTCATCCCGGTCTCCCGAACATTGAATCCTGCCTTTGTATTCCTGGCCACGGCGAGGCCAACAAAGTTAGCCATTGAACCACCGCTGACGAGCAAGCCGCTCGAGTCATACGGAAAACCTAGTACTTCTTTCATCCAGTTGATCACTTGTCCCTCAACCAGATTTGCAACATGATTGCCTCCACCAAGATTGGGGTTCATGATCGAGGACAGAAAATCGGCAAGGGCGCCCAGCACTGTCCCGTTGCCCATATACCATGCCCAGAAGCGGGGATGAATATTGCCCATCGGGTAGGGAAAGATGGTCTCCAAGAATTCCTGGTACGCCCCCTCTGCGCCACCAGGCTCGTGAGGCGCTTGCTCATCAAATCGGGCAGCCACATCTTCTGGCACCGGCTGCCAGACCGGGCGTTCCCTGACTGTCTCCAGATAGGTCATTGCATCGTCAACAATGCGGTGTGCCAGAGTCCGCATCTCCTCCCAGTTTTCGGGGTCAAGAGTTTCATGATGGTTTGTAGTATTCATTTATATTTCCTTTGTTACTTTTAAAGTCTAGTTGCGCAAAAGTATAGCACTAACCTTTAATAAAAAAACTCCCGCCGACCTTTGGGTCAAGTGGTCGTACTCTCTTACGAAGATCCTGAAAATTTGTAAGTTTTTCTCTTATTTATGCACTTTGGACAAGTGCTCTTTTAGCTGTTCAATGGTTAAGGGAGGTTGAGTGCTGTGAATTATGGCGTGACAGTTTGGGCACACTGGTACTAGATCTTTAATTGGATCTAAATCATATGTACCTTTTATCTCTGAAAGCGGAATTAGGTGGTGCACATGAATTATTCCTTTTTCGGCATGTAGCACCATGTGACTCAATAAATTTCTTTCTGCTCATTGAAGCACCTCTTAATGCGCATAATGATAATTCAATTGGCACTTAAATTAGAATTACATCGTTTCAGTTGAAGAACAAAAACTCCCGAAGACTCTTCGATCAACGGGAGTTACTAATTCACTTTACATTGATTACTGGTTCTCTCCATACAACTTCCGATGCGCCACACTCATGAAGTTTGCGAATCTCCCCCAGCCAGCAAACCGGCAACCGATATATCTTCGTCTATTTCCTCCCAGTGCAAACTTGCACCACCCCCGCCGATTTCATAATGTTCCCGTTGTTCAGATGTGGCTTCATGGAGTAATGGAAACCAGATGATAGGAACACTAATAATGCGTCCATCTGTAAGATGTACTTCCATCATTTCGTCCTTGAATTTCACTGTCTTTGCCAATGCTGATGTCGGGCGAAATGCTTTTCGGAATTTTGGTTTCTGCTTGGATTTGTCATCAACTCGGGCGCTCATTCCATGCCTCCAGTAGTTCTGCCTGATGTTCCTGAACAATTCTCTCGATTTCGTTCAATTCATGCGCTCTGAAGCCATAATTGGATGCCAGTCGAATAGGGTCCAGCCAGAATTTGGCTTGATCTCTCTCAGCTTTAACATGGATGTGTGGCGGTTCATTGTTTTCGTTGCTGAAAAAGAAAAAGCGATAGCGGCCGACTCGTAAGACTGTTGGCATAAAATTTTGTCCATCTTACAAAAATAGTATAGCATGATTTGACTTTACGAAATTATTGCATCTCCATACAACTTGCGATGCACTACGCTCAGCGCGCGGACCTGCTCTGCGGCGTGATACGAAGACCTCACCAGCGGATTCG
>DASWKT010000329.1:0-6788 GCA_036396515.1 Anaerolineales bacterium
TGGACGCGGCGGCATGGGTGCCATGCTGGTAAAGCCGTAGACATGTGCGATCCGCTTCAGCAGGATTTGTGAACCCATCGCACCGAATAACTCATACCATTTTCCCGGATACGTGAATTCACCGGTCATCACCCAGTGCATATCTGCAGGGACTGAGGCGGCAATAGCAAGCGCCAGCCACTGTGCCCCAAACCCGGCGCGGTGATAATGATTCATAGTAACGATACAGGGCCCATGCTGAGGGATATTTTCTTTCCCCAAAACTCGTAAGGGTGGATTGATTTTTTCAATGCAAGCTTTTGCATCGTCACGAAAACTTCGATGACGCAAAAGAAGGATATCGCGAGCAACTGTTGCGAATAAGGCGGGTGGATAAGAATAATCTGGATAATCCATAAAAACATAGTCCCGCAGGCACAAGATCCTTCGCTCACCTGTACTCCCTGGCACCGCCCGTGATTTGCTAAGCAAATCAGGCAGGTGTGCGCCAGGCGATTTGCTAAGCAAATCGAGTGTCGCTCAGGACAGGCCTGCGGGACGTATTTTATTGTAAGTGACCGACCGTCCCGAAGGTTTGATTTGAATAGCTCAACTTTTTTTCAAGAAATGTCGCCATGGCGCCATGGCGCCACCTTCGGGACGTTTTTATGCTGAGCGGTTTCTCGGAGCCTGCGATTCCTCGATCAACTCCTTCGGTGTCGCCGCGCCGCAGGCGGGACAGGCATAATTCTCATCGGCAGGCACATACGAACGGCCACAGAATGGACAATCCACCGCTCTGGGCGCGACAGGGACTTCGACTTCCTTCACAACCTCACGTGTCACCTCGCGTGTGTGAGTCCGCCCAGGGCTGCCCAAAATCACAAGAGGTCCAAGATCTGGGAAACCCGAACCCCCCGACGAAGAGGGGATGCTTCTTGGTTTCACCTTTGATTTCCCGGAGGATTTCCGATCGGAGGAAGACCCAGAAAGGCCCTTTCCCCCCGCAGCCAACACAAAGAACAAGACGGCTACAATGACCACAGCCGCTACAGTCAAAAAGACAATGATCGCCGTCAATCGGATGGCACGCGGGACGTTATACAGCTCATAACCGTAGCTGAACAGGAACACTCCCCCAATATAGAACGGAGCCAGCAAACCCACCAGGAGCAAGCCCGTGCCTTGATTAAGTTGTTCTGCAAACCAAGTAAGGTAAATTACGAAGATGATGACCCCCAGCGAAGCCAGCGCCACCAACCCCCCAGGGATCAGAATGTGCAACGGCTTGCCAGGTAAAGACTCATTATGGTCATATTCGATCACTTCGTGCGTCTTCGCACTAACCTGCCTTGCGCGATATTGTGATTCAGGCATGTGAGGCACCTTTCCATTAAGGCTGCAAATCACCGTCCCGCAGGTTTATTGAGGCGTTAAAAGGTTTGACAGATAGCCTGCGGGACGTTCTTTTCAGTAAAGTTCTATATTATCTACGCAAATCACCAGGCAAACGCCTCAGGCGATTCGCCGCCAGGGCCGGGCCAGATTTCGTCCAGCTTTTCCAGATCAGCCTTGCTGAATTTAATCTTAAGCGCTCGCAGACTGCCCGTCAACTGTTCTATGGTCCGCGGACCGACAATGGGTGCGGTCACGACCGGGTTCGTCAACAGCCACGCTAAAGCAACATCCGCAGGCTTCTCGCCTTTTTGTTTGCAGAATTTTTCATACTGGCTCACCTGGGTTGCATATTTCTTTATTTCCTTCTCCACACCTTCTTCCGCGCGCCGGCCCGTTTTTTCCTTTCCGAGCGATCCAGCCAGCAACCCGCCTGCCAGAGGACTCCACGGGATCAATCCCAGCCCATAATCACGACAGGCCGGGATCACGTCCATTTCGATCGTGCGGGCTTTGAGATTGTAGAGACCCTGTTCACTCACCAATCCCAAGAAGTGACGCGACTTTGCAATCTCATTGGCTTTGGCAATATGCCATCCTGCAAAGTTGGATGAACCTACATAGATCACTTTGCCTTGCTGTACAAGTACCTCCATCGCCTGCCAGATTTCCTCCCACGGCGTATCCCGGTCCACATGATGCATCTGGTAGAGATCGATGTGATCGGTCTGCAATCGCCTAAGTGAACCTTCAGCCGCCCGGCGGATATTCAATGCCGAGAGCCGGGACTGATTTGGCCAGTCACCCATGCGGCCATAAACCTTTGTTGCAATGACGGTTTTCTCGCGCCGCCCTCCACCCTGCGCGAACCAGCGGCCGATGATCTGCTCCGTGACTCCCTCGCCAAGTTTCCGGCCATAGACATTGGCAGTGTCAAAGAAATTGATGCCAAGCTCGAGAGCCTTATCCATAATAGCAAATGAATCTACTTCCGTCGTCTGCGGGCCGAAGTTCATTGTGCCAAGACATAGACGTGATACGTTCAGACCTGTGCGGCCAAGTTGAGTGTAGTCCATTTTTCCTCCGAATAAAATATGTTGTTAGGCCAGATCCCAAGCATTTATGGCTCGTGGCTTGAACCCTGATTATGCCTATGATCCGCCAAAAGCCTAAATTATGGTTTAAATATTGACACAGTACTCTGTAATGATCCCTCGTAAAATCATTGGATCAGGTCAGCTGCGGTATTATCCATTTGCCTCAATATCAGGGGCACCTGTCCTTCCGTCAGGTCGGGATGGCGGATCGTATCGAACATATCGCGAAAACCATCTCCCAGCATCACTCGCACGAGCCGCCACGATGCAAGCTGCGGAGTAATTTCTCCGCGTGGGAGCAGTTCGACAGCCTCTGCCCATTGCGGGTGACTCGCCGAATAATCGGTGAGCAGTTCCATCGTCGATTCACGCAGCGGAAAGAGTCCGGTGCTTTGCACCCAGCGTGCCTGGTTCTCCGCGGAAAGCATCCAGCGCATGAAAAGCCATGAAGCGAGTTGAGTTACCTCATCCGACTCAAACATGATGAATGATGAGCCATAGAGGACGAGCGCGTCGCGCTCAACACCTGGGAAGGTCAACACGATCCATTCGTCGTTGTTCGCCGAGGCAGAAAAGGCGCGGGTTAGGTCGGGCAGGTCCTCAAGGCTGGCAGTTGCAAAGAGCGCCTGTCGTGAAGCAAACCGCTGAGACACAGAAAGGTCAGCCGAAGGCACCCAGGCGCAGTTCTTTTGCTGCAAGGTTTTCATATACTTGAATGCAGCGACGTTACCGGGCGCCAGAAAGCGATAACCATCCTCCTCCTGCACACCGCCATCAAATGCGATCATCCATGAAAGCGGCGTCATGGGGTCCGTATCGATGAGCCACCCGCCAAGCGCATTGTTGTTTGTATCTTCATCCTGGCCCAAAGCGCGATGCGCCGCGCAGGCTTGTTCTTCGAATTCAGAAGCAGTCGCGGGCGGCGCATCAAACCCAAGTTCACGCGCCCAGCTCTGATTGTAAAGGATAAAGCGGGCTGTCCGCTGCGCGGGAACACCTAATCGTTTTCCATCCACTTCATCCTGCGCCCAGATCGGAGCATAAAAATCCGATATCTCAAGCGGATTCAAGCCATAGAGCGGATCATGCACATATACATTCAAATCCGGGACATGATCCTGCCATTCGATGGCATGTTCGGGAAACGCAATCACAATCTGTGGAGGATTCGACTCTTTCAGCGCAGCATCCATCTGCAAGAACAATTCGCTGTAATTGCCCTTGCCCTCCGCGCTGACAATGATGCTCCACTCATTCTCAGTATTGAATTGTGCCACCTGTGACTCAAACAGACTTGCCTGTGCGCCAAACCACGGATGCCAGGCTTTTATCTGGATACCACGCAGCGCTTCCTTCTCGACATCCAATTGGCTCGCCGCAGGAATCGGCGTGTTCGTATCTGACGCGTTTTCGGTCGCGTTCGGACGTGGGGTGCGCGTGCTTGAATCAATGGAAGGTAATGTAGAGGTGCATGCGGAAAGGACAAATATGGATAAAGTGAGAAGGATACAGAATTTGCGGCGTGCAAGCATTAATATGCCACCATAGGAATGGGAGTAAAGAGCAACACAAAAAGGATCAACATAAAGATGCCGAGAGCCCGCCGGGCCGGGTCAAGTGGAGTGATATCATCAAGCGGCTGCGCACGCACATTACCGAGCCAGAACAAGATCATCACCCATAACAACCAGCTAAAGTTGAAGGCGCCAGCAGAGAGTGTCAGCAGAGAAGGCAAAATACTGAGAGTAAGCAACAAAGCAATAGCGACCGGGAAGATCCTGCGTGCCTTTTCACCGAACAGGCCATAGGCAACGTGGCCACCATCCAATGTGCCGACAGGGATGAGATTGAGCGCGGTGACAAGCAAGCCTGCCCAGCCAGCCAGCGCCACCGAGTGAAGCTGCACATCTATTCCGTTGAATGGGATCGGCTGAGCTGTGAAGAAATACCGCAGCCAGTACATCGCAGGTGAAAGTGCACCCATGCTCACCGGATCAGGAAGTAATCTACCAAAAACAAGATATTTGGAAAAAAGATAGAATAGCGAGTTGCCTTCAAGAAAACTGCCTCCTGAAGAAGCAGGATCAATGGGCCCAAGAGGTGACAGATAAAGCCCGAGAAACAGGACAGGAATGGCAATCACCAATCCCGCGAGTGGACCGGCTACACCCACGTCAAATAATATACGTTTATTCTTTGGAATCCCCCGCATAATAATGAATGCCCCCAAAGTTCCCAGCGGGCTTAACAATGGTGCGGGCAAAAAATAGGGCAGCGTCGCCGGAACCTTGTAATAGCGACAGGCGATGTAATGTCCCATTTCGTGCGAAAACAGGATGCCCAGCATGCTCAATGCAAAAGGCCAGCCTGTAAAGAGATAGCGAAGGAGCAAAGAAATTGAAACAGATCCATTCCCTGGAATCGCATTAGCAGGCACCTCCCCATCCATCAGCGCACCCATCAGCATGACGCTGAGTATAGTGAGAATGAAAAGAATGACATTTATATATAATCGTGAGGAGGACCTGGGAGGCGTTGGGCTTGGCACAAGAAAGATGACCTGCTTGTCATCCTTTTCCTTTCGGAAAAGAGGTGTGATGTTGTAAGGGCGCAACGCATCGGCCAGCTGGTCATACGCGGCGACGGTATCTTCAGTCAGGAAATAGCCGCGATAACGCGCGATCCATTCCTTGGGGCTGCCAGCCGTGACATCTTCAATGCGAAAGATTCGAGAGACGTGCTGACTGAGAAGGTCAAACTGGGGAAGAGTCATGATTCACCTTGTTTTTAAGGAGACTCTAAGGGTTTTTGTCTTACGAGTCAAAAATATTATCTTATCAATTCAAACACTTTTACGAGAGGAACCTTCAGGGCCCTGCAAAATCGTAGGCGGGAGTGGATGGGAGTCGAACCCACCGCGGCCCGCAACGCGACCCGCCACAGGTTTTGAAGACCAGGAAGCCCACCGGGACCTAACCACTCCCATTCGTAAGGATAATCGAAGGCAGGAGGGATTGCAAGACAATTTATCATTATGTGCTAATATCAAATAACAGATAAGGCGGCAGTCCCGCGGGACTGCCGCCTTAAGCTTTTCAGTCGGGGCGAGAGGATTTGTTGAGCTTGCGAAATCCCCGCAGGGGAAACCTCCGACCTCTTGCACCCCATGCAAGCGCGCTAGCCGGGCTGCGCCACGCCCTCAATAGCCGTCATCTCTGCTGAATTTGTAAGGTAGGCAAGCGCGCATATTGTCGCCGCGAATTGGCATGGCGTCAAGGTTATGAAAGCGGTGGATATACCATTGCAATTACAAAAGCGGCCATAAGAAGTATTAAGCCCACCACAAACAAAACGAACACAACTTTCGAGTAATTTATCGCTGGTCTTTTTGGTTTTTTCTTCTGCCACCCCTCTAGAAAAGCCTTCTCTATCGCGTTGTCCTCAGCCTTCTTGGATAATGGGTAGAGGATTAGCGACATTAGCGCCGCTATAATAAGAATAATAATAGGCATAGTGTTCCTTCCGATCTTTCTACGCCTAAATTATCTCTCGAATTCCTCCGCCGTCTGCTTTCAATTTCGTTCCAATTCCTTAGCGTTGTGTCTTATATGGCACGTGCAGAACTTTGACGGTTTGCCGCCTGTTTCTCGTGCGGACAGAATCCATAAATGCCCATCGAAATATTGCAGTTGTGGCATAACACTCTGTGTCCTTCGGGGAAGCCCTGCCTTCTCAGGTGCAAATAGAAGTCAGGACCTCTCAAGTTGTTATCCCTTCGCTCTTTTGTCCCACCACCGTGGGGGTGGTCTATGCATAAGAACTCTATACGATCTTCGCCGCAGCACTCGCACTTGCCGCCGTAGTGCTCGATTACTTCCCGCCGCACAATTTTTCTGCGCTCTTTCTGCCTGGCTGCATCATTGCCAACAAAATCCGCGGGTAGCTTTATCCTTATAGTGTTGCTGCCGCGTATGTATCTTCGGGCCATCTCTCACGCTCCCTTTGTCTAATAAGGCACATGCAAAACTTTTACAGCCTGCCGCCGTGTTACTTCCGGCCTTCGGTCATACTTCGCGGTCTGGTTCTGTGAAGCGTGTCCCATTAGCTTTTGAATAGTTACGCCGTCTATTTTTGCATCCCACAGATTGCCTGCAAAGGTTCGGCGGAAGTCATGCCACGTTATAGGCTTCGATAGCTCGGCCTGCTGGCTTCGCTTCTCTAGCATCTTACGGAGGGCTTCGCCTGAAAGCTTACCTCCTACGATCTTGCCGCCTCGGTATGTGTCAATGATTTGAGACAACTATTTTAAGAGATTAG
>DASWKT010000330.1:0-6884 GCA_036396515.1 Anaerolineales bacterium
CTCGTAAAAAACCTACACCTGATGATCTAGATGGCGCCTGACGAAGGCGTCTGTTCGCGTTTGCGCGCTTGGCACGTGGTCCGCCTCGCTCCATTCTGTCTCATTCATCCCACACGACAGAATGGAGGTTTCTCATGGAAACAATTCGGGGCAAATCGTCCCACGAATTAGACTTTAACAGTTTGGCGGAACGACTCGCGGACTACAATCATATACTACTTGATCTTGGCACGGGGGACGGACGCTTTGTATGTTGCCTGGCAGGGCAACAGCAAGACCGGTTTTTCATCGGTATTGATGCCTGCCGGGAGAATCTGCGCGCCTACTCGCGGAGTAAGCTGGCAAACGCGTTGTTCATCATTGCCAGTGCGCAGGCTTTGCCGCAAGAGTTGAACGGGCTGGCATCACACGTCACCATCAACTTCCCGTGGGGAAGTTTGCTCGAAAGTCTGTTGAGGAGTGAAGATTCATTGATACTGCGGCTTCTATCTGTTACGCGGCCGTTTGCAGGCTTGGACATCCGCTTAAACGCGGAGGCGCTCATAACAACAGGCTGGACATTAGAATCAGGCGCGGATCAGATCGAGGGTATCGTGAATGCAGCTGGCTGGAAGACAAAATCGCGCTCATGGATGGACGCGCACCTGCTGCGCTCTTTCCCAACTACTTGGGCAAAACGTCTCGCCTTCGGACGCGATCCACGCGCTATTCATTTGAGTGTCCAAAAAGAATAGATCGTTCTGGCGCTATGATAAAAACAGCCTCGGTCACGCCGAGGCTGTTATGTCTAGTGATGCAAAGCCTACGAATGAGAATAGTTCAGCCACCGTCCCTCGTGACACTCGCACTTGGGGCATAATGGAAATAGTGATCACAGCCTGATAGGCTTTTCCCCAATCAATCTCCGGTGTGTGGCGCGCATGCAGGCATCCATCACGACTTGCAATCCGGCCGCGCGGGCTTTTGCCGCGGCCTCCTCATTGACGATCCCCTCCTGCATCCACACCACCTTCGCACCCACTTTGATCGCGGAATCAACAACAGGCGGAACATCCTCAGGGCGACGGAAGACCTGTACTACATCAATCTTTTCTGGAACAGACTCTAGATCAGGATAAGATTTTTCGCCGAGAACTTCGGTTGTGGTCGGGTTGACAGGGATAATATGGTAGCCCTGTCCCTTTAGATATTCAGCGATGCCATAACTTTCCTTCATACGATTGGAAGATAAGCCCACACTGGCAACCGTTTTTGCAGATAAAAGTATGTCTTTCAGCATTTGATCGTCATTCATGTTAATTCTCTCCTTTAATCTGTTTGGGCAAAATCACCTTGAATTTCGTTTCGCCCGGCTTCGATTCAACCAGAAGCTGGCCGTGATGTCGATTGGCTACAATATCATGCGAAATGTGGAGTCCCAATCCAGTTCCCTGTCCCGGTGCCTTTGTCGTAAAGAACGGCTCCAGGATTCTTGATTGAATTTCCTCAGGGATGCCGGGGCCATTATCCGTGATCTCAACAATCACACGATTATCTTCCTCATACGTTTTTAGTTTTATTTCACCTTTGCCATTCATGGCATCAATGGCATTATCAATAATATTTGTCCACACTTGATTTAACTCGCTTGCAAAAGCTTCGATGCGTGGCAGGTTGGGGGAGTAATCCCGCTTCACTGTCACTCCCCCTCTTAGTTTATGCTGCATGATCACCAGCGTGCTTTCCAGGCCTTCATGGATGTCCACTTCCAGCAATGGTGCCTGGTCGAGATAGGTATAAGACTTCACAGCGTGTACGATCTGCGAAATCCGTTCCGTTGTTTGCAAAACTTCCGATAACAATCCCATCATCAAACAACCCGTGCCCAGCCATTGAATAGACAGATGGAATAAGGATTGTGGCAGCTCCTCCCTCAACGTTTCAAGCGACTTGATATTCCACCCGAAGTTGACCATCGCAGGCGCAAGCTCCCAGGCGGACTCTATCCCGCTCGCCTCCAGCCACGTCTGAAGCTGATCCACCAGATCGATCTTTTCCAAAGCGTCGAGTTTGAGCGGCGATCCAAGGCGACGTGAGGCTTCCTGCATGAAACGGTTGAACCAGTCTGTCTGATTCTCCCGCAATGCAACCGCTTCGATTTGATGTGTCAAGTCGAGCCATCTGGATTGAGTCTCTTTCAATTGAGACGCGCTCCTCTGCGCCGCCGCGGCAGGGTTATTCAACTCATGCGCCAATCCGGCGCTAAGCGTTCCCAGTGCAGCCATTTTTTCCTGTTGATGCAGCAGGGCCTCATTCTGGGTTAAACGCGACATCACCCAGTGCAGGACGGCCAGTGACGCCGATGAACTGGTTGATAATAAATTTTCAAAAACTTCCTGCGAAATGCATAACGTTTCACTATCAGTCTTAGAGATCACTGTGGCATTGCGCTGCCCGCTCGAAAGCAAAGCCATTTCTCCGACCACATCACCCGGATTCCGCACATCAATTTTGATAAGCGATTGGCCGGATTGTTTCTGTATCTCGAACTCACCTTTCACAACCACAAAAGCAGAATCGCCCGGGTCACCCTGCTTCATTAGAATCTCGCCCGCGCGCAACGAGACAGGCTTGGCATTGTCCATAAGCTGCTGGAGCTCTTGATCGGACAAGCCATTAAAGAGCGGAGACTTTCGCAAATCCTGAATGTTCACAGCGTTTTCAGATATTCCTTGATCAAAGCGTGGGCGATTGCGCCCTCGCCTACTGCTGAGGCCACTCGATGGCTTGTTCCGTAGCGTACATCGCCTGCCGCGAAAATACCAGGGACGCTGGTCTCCAATAAATATGGATCCCGTTCAAGGCTCCAGCCGTGAGGGGGTTTTTTATCCACCATCAGGTCAGGACCAGTAAGAATAGATCCTTTTCCGCTACACATCACCAGATCTGCAACCATCTGGCTTTGCGGCCTCACGCCAATGAACACAAACAACGCAGCAGCCTCGCACGTCTGCACTTCGCCGCTCTTTGTATTTTTGATGACGATTTGCTCCAGCGTATTTTTGCCTTTAACTTCAAGTAGATCTGTATTGAGCAGTATTTCAATTTTCTCATTTTCTGCCATCGCATCAACGAGATATTTTGATGCAGTGGGTTCGGGGCCGCGAATCAGGACTGTGACCTTGCGCGCGAAGCGGCTCAAATACATCGCGCCCTGGGCCGCCGAATTCGCGCCGCCAACCACAAAAACATCCTTATCCATGTAATTCATGGCTTCGGTGTAGGCCGCGCCATAATAAACGCCCGCGCCCGTCAATGCATCCGCACCCGGCATCTTCAATGTGTGGAACGAGGCGCCCGTTGCGACCAACACTGCATGACAGGAAATCTCCGTTTCATCTGCAAGCTGGATAATGCGATATTCATCCTTGACCAGGACTCGTTTTACTTCCTGCGCTGAAAGGATCTCCACCCCGAAGCGTTTCGCCTGTGAAACCGCCCGGCGAGTGAGGTCATCGCCTGATATCCCCGTAGGAAAGCCAAGATAATTTTCAATTTTGGGGCTGCTTCCCGCCTGCCCGCCCGGCGCGGCTCTCTCGATCACGAGACAGTGCAGTCCTTCCGAGCCAGCATATACCGCGGCCGCGAGTCCTGCAGGGCCACTCCCGATAACAATCAGATCGTAGAAGGGCAGGGCCGCGTGAATTTGCAATCCAACTTTTTCAGCCAGTTCCTTCAGGTCAGGATCAATCAATACCTCTCCATCCGGGAAAAATATGACGGGAAGTTTGGTCACCTCTGAAGAGACTCCCTCAACCAGTTGGCGGGCGTTTGAATCTTTTTCGATATCCAGCCATCGATACGGGATTTGATGCCTGGTGAGGAAGTCCTTTGCCTGATGACTTGTAAGTGACCACAGCGTTCCGGCCACTCGAATCCCTTCATAGGGAAGGCGGACGTGGATTTTCCAATCCTCCAACAGCTCGTCCAATATAGGATACAGGCGTTCCTCGGGTGGATGCCACGGTTTCATCAGGTAATAATTAAGCCCGACTTCATTAATAGAATCGATGGCAGCCTGGGTATCTGCATAGGCAGTCAGCAGCACCCGCTTGGCCTGTGGATAGGTTTTTATTGCTTCTTCAAGGAATTGCACACCGTTCATCTCGGGCATGCGGTGGTCAACCAAAAACAACGCGACCGTTTCGTTGCGCTGTTGCAGTTTTTTTAAGTAATCCAGGGCGATCCTGCCCTGATTGATCGACAGAATGCGATAATCCTGCCCGTAGCGGGTGCGAAGATCGCGTTCAACAGAATTCAAGACGGAAGAATCATCGTCGATTGAAAAGATCACAGGTTTTGCCATTCTATTTTGGCGCCCTTATATGAGTGTGGAAGTATATGCAGATGGATTCAAAAGTTTTTTGCTTAAGTTTATTCTATCATCAAAGGTGGGATGTCCAACAAACCTGAGAGAATCGAAGCGTATCAGGCATCGGGACGATACGCGCGTGGGCCTGGGACATAACAATCTCCTAACTTATGACGTTATATCTAATACGGGAAGGTATAAATCTATTGTAGCTAGGAGAAAATAACATGATACCAATTGGTGACGATAATAGTACCCGTAGACTTACCCCGGTAGTCACTTATGTTCTGATTGCCCTGAATGCCCTGGTTTTTTTCCTGGAACTAAACAGCGGAGATGCATTTATTGAGCGCTGGGCTTTCGTCCCGAGTCGTTTTCTTGCCAATCCTGTGGCCGATTTTCCAACGCTTTTTACATCCATGTTCATGCACGCCGGCTGGGTTCACCTGCTGGGCAATATGCTTTACCTGTGGATTTTCGGCGACAATGTGGAAGATCGTCTGGGCCATAGCACATTCACTGTCTTTTATCTCCTGTGCGGACTAGGTGCAACCTTCGCACAACTGGCCGTCAGCACAGGGTCGAATATTCCAAATCTGGGAGCGTCGGGAGCCATCGCCGGTGTGCTCGGTGCTTACATTTTGATGTTCCCGCGTGGCAGGGTCAACGTATTGATGGGCCGCGCGGTTGTCGCGATGCCAGCTCTGGTGGTACTAGGACTCTGGATCCTGCTGCAGGTTTTCAGCAGTGTTGGTACATTTACCGCTTCTACACAGACAGAGGGAGGCGGGGTAGCTTATATGGCACATATCGGTGGCTTTGTCACTGGATTGATATTGACCTATGTGCTCGGTGGAACAAGGAGAGCTTTACCCCCTTCTACCACCTATCGGTAGCAAGTTACTTCATAAATGAACTTTTCTCAAATCTTACAAATCCAACAAGGAGAATCTTATGAAAAAGTGTAGTGACGTAATGACAGAAAATCTGGTCTACTCTTCGCCAGATGACACAGTATCACATGTGGCACAATTAATGAAAAAGGAAGATATCGGTCCGGTCCTCATCGTCGACAACGAAGACAGCAAAAGACTGGTTGGCATTGTTACCGACCGTGATCTAGCATTGAAAGTAGTAGCCGAGGGACGCGATCCTCAAACAACGAAAGTGGAAGAGGTGATGACGCGTAAGCTTATCACCTGCCGCCCTGACGACGATGTCGAGAGTGCCATGAAGGCAATGGCTCAGTATCAATTGCGGCGCATTCCAGTTGTGGAGAATGGTAACAGGCTTGTGGGGATCATCTCACAGGCAGACGTAGCGACCCGTGTGGATGAGCCGGAGAAAACGGCTGAAGTGGTCAGGGAAATTTCAGAATCCTGACCGAAAGTAAACCTGCCCTCGATCTTCTTTGAACAGAGCGATGGGCTCATAAGCTTCTGAAGTCCTCTTAAAGGACTTCAGAAGCCTAATTTGATTCCTTTCAGGTTCTCACTGAACTGCGTCATCTAAATCCTATTTATTCATAATTTGCAGGTAATAATTGTCGAACGCGGCAGGTAGGGCCTCACGCGGCGAATAGGGACTTGCCTGGTAGGCGCGCGACGAAACACCTAACTGACTTAATTCACACATATGCCAGTCCTGGCGATTGGTGATATCCCAGAACTCAATGCCATCATCAGGATGAAAGTCTGCGCGGCCAAAACTATCCGGATGAAACAGCCACTCACAGTGGATGATACTCTGCGTCGGCGCTTGCGGCCAGATGGTATGGAACATCACATAGTCAGGGTGCAGGCTGAGCAGCATATTCGGCGAAAAGGAATAGTAATACACGCGCTGATGATCTTCCTCCGCGAGATCGCCGACAGGGGCCGCGCAGACGTTCCCACTCAGGGTGAGGCTGCTTGCGCCTTCGATGGACATATAGCCACCGATAAATGGACCCGCGATCAGGTCATTCTCGCCTGAGTTAGATGGACTAATCTTCGCCAGTTGTGGGTGTACAGGCGGACAATGATAGCATTCGTTGTAATTCTGAAAGATAAATTTCCAATTTGCTTTTACATCATATAGGATGCGTCGCGTAGACTTTAGGATGGGTAAATTCCAGCCTTCGAACTTGTTGAGCAAAGGCTCAAAGACGTTCTCGAACGGTTCGGGGGGTCTATCGAGATTCAGAAAGATGAAACCTTGCCACACATGCAGATTGATCGCATGCAGAGGATATTCATCCTTGTTGAAATCCATCACATCCTTCATGAGTGGCGCGCCGATCAGTTTGCCCTCCAGGGAATACGTCCAGGCATGATACGGACACTGGATGGTTTTGCTGAAACGACCCTCCGTCTCCTCACACATATGCGTGCCGCGGTGACGGCAGACATTGTAGAAGGCCCGGATTTCCTTGTTCTGATCTCTCAAAATAATAATGCTTTCGCCAAAAGCATCCAGAACAAAGTAATCACCAGCATTAGGGATACGACTGACATGTCCCGCACAAAACCAACTTTGCGTAAAAATCTGCTCG
>DASWKT010000331.1:0-5805 GCA_036396515.1 Anaerolineales bacterium
CCATTGGCTCGCCTAGATCCTTGCTTACTTCTGCAAGAATGTTCGCGTCTCGATAATGCGTCACGGCTTTGACAATCGCGGCCCCACGCCTTGCAGGATCACCACTCTTGAAGATACCCGATCCAACAAAGACGCCGTCCACACCAAGTTGCATCATCATCGCGGCATCCGCGGGAGTCGCAACTCCGCCCGCGGCAAAGTTGACAACGGGCATGCGGCCAAGCTCTTTCGTCTCTTTGACGAGTTCATACGGTGCGCCGATCTCTTTTGAATAGCGCATCAGTTCGTCATCCGCCATCGTTGTCAACCGACGGATATCCCCTAAGACGGTGCGAGCATGCCGAACTGCTTCGACTACATCACCTGTGCCTGCTTCGCCTTTCGTGCGGATCATCGCCGCGCCCTCACCAATTCGTCGCAGCGCTTCACCCAGATTACGGCACCCGCAGACGAACGGTACCGTGAAGTTATGCTTCAAAATATGATTTGACTCATCCGCGGGCGTGAGCACTTCCGATTCATCGATGTAGTCCACACCGATTGCCTCGAGGATTTGCGCTTCAACAAAATGCCCGATCCGGCATTTTGCCATCACGGGGATGGTCACACTATCCATGATCTTCAAAATAAGGTCGGGGTCAGACATGCGCGCAACGCCACCGTTCGCGCGAATATCCGCAGGTACGCGTTCGAGTGCCATCACTGCACAGGCGCCTGCATCCTCAGCGATTTTCGCATGTTCAGGGGTGACAACATCCATGATGACGCCACCTTTAAGCATTTGCGCCAGACCCTTTTTCTCGGTCCAGGTACCAGTTTTCGTTTCCATCTTGAACTCCTTCATTTCGCGACTTGCGCGTCATCCTTGTAGATTATGCATTCATCTAGAATTCTACCACGCAGCCGAAGGTTGATTCCTTTTTAGAGTACTTCACAACCCCAGAGAGGAATGTTGTTTCAAGTGATCAGTCCTCACGTCAGTCCATCCCGTTTAGAAGGGCGAGGGGCAGTCTCGAGCCTCTTGACAAAATGGGCAATTCGGATACAATTATTACAATGATACAATTAGTTCAATGATACAAAGATACAATTTATGCCAAATGCGAAATTATTACTCCAAATTGATTTCCGCTCCGGCTTGCCCATCTACACACAGATCGTAAATCAGATACAGGCACAGGTGGTCGGAGGCGTCCTTAGACCAGGCAATCAACTGCCTACTGTGCGTGCGCTCGCGGAAGAACTTCGCGTCAACTTCAATACAGTGGCCAGAGCATATCGGATACTGGATGAAGCACGGATTATCTCGACCCAACAAGGTCGTGGAACCTATATTGCTGATGTCCCGCCACCTAAGGTGAGTGAAAAATTACGAAGAGAATCACTGGAGGCGCTGACTCAAAGATATATCAGCGAAGCAGTGAGGCTGGACTTCTCAAAGAGTGAGATCAGCCAAATGGTCAAGGACCAACTCAAAGCTTGGAAAGCTAGCGTTGCGACCGAAGGAAGTGGTCGAAACGAAACGCAAGAAATTGAAAGTGAATGAAACAAAGGAGAATGTCGAAATGGAATCAAAGTTTATTAAGAACGTTATCCAAAAGAAGCAAGCGAAAGATGACCAGCATATTTCTGGCGTCGCAGCGACAATATTTGGCGTCCTGCTGATCATAACAATCCTTGGCGCGGTCATAATGGATGGCCTTGTTGCTGATTTATGGATTGGTCTGTTTGTCGCTGGAATGACAATTGTAGGTACATATATATTGTTTGCGCTTAAGGTTGCATCCCAATGGGAAAAGGCTGTAGTTCTGCGATTGGGCAAATTCTATGGGTTGCGCGGCCCAGGCGTATTTTGGATTATCCCGATCGTGGACACAATCCCATCCTGGATCGACCACCGTGTAATGGTCACGCCGTTCTCTGCTGAGAAGACATTGACCAAGGACACCGTACCAGTGGATGTGGATGCCGTATTGTTCTGGGTGGTGTGGGATGCGGAAAAGGCTGCGCTCGAAGTGAAAGATTATCAAGCCGCAATCGCCTGGGCTGCACAGACGGCTCTACGCGATATTATCGGTCGCATGATGCTAGCGGATATTCTTACGGGTCGCTCTGCGATTGACGAAGAACTTCAACACATCATTGATGAACGCACCACTCCCTGGGGTGTGACCGTGAACTCCGTGGAAATCCGTGACATTGTCATCCCGCAGGAGTTGGAAGATGCCATGTCCCGCCAGGCGCAGGCCGAACGTGAACGACAGGCGCGCGTCATTCTTGGCGAATCAGAGAAACAAATCGCGGCGTCATTTTCTGAGGCTTCACAGGCTTATATAAATAACCCCACCGCGCTGCACTTACGTGCCATGAATATGCTCTTCGAGGGCTTGAAAGAGAAAGGTGCGCTGGTAATTGTCCCGAGCTCAGCCGTTGACACCATGAACCTCGGTGCAATGAGTGGGCTTGTTTCGATAGCGCAAAACAATATACCTAAGGATGAAAAGTAATTTTTAGGAACATGTCAACGATCCAAAGGATCTCATTCCGATATCTCAGCATGTTCCTCAGAGATAAAACATAAAGGAGAATTCAATGAACACTCGTCTAACTACCATTATTGTGCTTGTACTGCTACTTGTAGCCACAATCGCGGGCGTTTCCCTGTGGAACCGACTGCCCGACCAGATGGCTTCGCACTGGAATGTCAATGATCAAGTGGACGGCTACATGTCCAAATTCTGGGGCGTGTTTCTGATGCCACTGATCACTCTGGGCATGTTTCTGCTCTTCCTGGTCATTCCGAATATCGATCCGCTTAAGGCAAATATTGCTCAATTCCGTGATGCGTTCAACCTGTTCATCGCCCTCATCGTCGGGTTCATGGTTTACGTCTACGCTTTGACGCTGCTTTGGAATGTGGGTTATACAAATTTCGGGTTAGGCAAAGCCATGATGCCGGCGCTTGGCGTGCTGTTCATCTTCGTTGGTTATATGCTTCGCAAAGCCAAACGCAACTTCTTCATCGGGATTCGCACACCCTGGACACTCTCCAGCGACCGGGTATGGGACGAAACACATCGTATCGGTGCATTGCTCTTCACCATCTCAGGCGTGCTCGCCTTACTCGGTTCATTCTTTGGAGGCATGACCGCCTTCGTCATGATCATGGTTCCGCTACTTGGCTCCACGATCTTCCTGGTGATCTACTCTTATATACTCTATCAAAGGGAAACAAACGCATAACAAATTGAGGCAGGTTCCGGCCTGCCTCAATTGTTTCACGTGAAACAAAGAAGTCTTATGAACCCGATCATTGAAGCAAACAATTTGCAACGCCATTTTGGCGAGCAAAAAGCCGTCGATAAAGTGACCTTCAGCGTGGCACCCGGCGAAGTCTTTGGGTTGCTCGGACCCAATGGCGCTGGCAAGACCACCACTGTTCGATTGCTCAATGGAATCCTGCCCTCTTCGGGCGGAAGCGCGCAAGTGTTCGGACTTGATCCAACACTGCACGGTGAAAAAATCCGCCGTCAAACAGGCGTGCTCACAGAAACACCCGCCCTTTATGAACGTTTGTCTGCCCGCGAAAATTTGGAATTCTTTGGCATACTCCAGGAGATTCCCGAATCCAATCTAAGACAGCGCGTAGATGAGATGCTGGAGTTCTTTGCACTATCATCACGCGCAAAAGATAAAGTGGAAACCTACAGCAAAGGGATGAAGCAACGCCTGGCACTGGCACGCGCGCTCATTCACAAGCCTCCGCTGTTATTTCTGGATGAACCGACATCGGGCTTGGACCCTGAAGTCGCACAACAAGTTAATGATTTGATTGCCGATTTGAGCCACACGGATGGGCAGACTGTTGTTATGGCAACACACAACCTGTTTGAAGCACAACGGCTATGTGACCGCGTTGCCATCATGAATAAGGGAAAGATATTGGCGTTGGGTAGCCTAAAAGAACTTGCTCGAGACTTGTGGCCCGTGACATGGGTTGATATCAAATTTCATACAATGCCAGCAAAGAATGTCACGGGAATTCTGAAAGCTCAGCGTGGTGTGATTCAAGTGTTGGCTGACGCGAAGCGTGACGCGTTATCAGCCCAGGTTGAAAATGAGGAGGTTATTCCTGAAATCGTCCGTCATCTTGTTGAACATGGCGCGTCCATCATAAGAGTCAATCCAAGAGATTACACGTTGGAAGATATTTACTTTGCTCTTCAGGCAGGTGAGGCATGAACTGGCGTTCGATCTGGGCAATTGTGCGCAAAGACTTAAAAGAAGTACGGCAGAACAAAGCCGCGTGGGTACCAGCTATCGCAGTGCCGCTTATATTCGCCATCCTCATGCCGGTACTGTTCATAGTATTGCCACAAATCATACCGATCGAGGATGTACAACGCGAACTCGGAGATGTAGCTGACCTATTAAAGAAATTGCCTCCGACAATGGGTGCCTTATTCGATGGACTGGGAGTAGAACAAATGTTCGTATTATATATGACGGGATTTTTGCTGGCTCCCTTATTTTTGATCATGCCGCTTATGTTCTCGTCGGTGGTTGGTGCAGACTCATTTGTCGGCGAACGCGAACGCAAAACCTTGGAAGCATTGCTATACACCCCTGCCACAGATATGGAACTCTTCCTCGGCAAAGTATTGGCGGCGGTGATTCCCGCGATCTCACTTTCGTGGTTGACCTATCTCGTGTATATCATCGTAGTCAATGTCGCGAGCTTCGGTTTGTTCGGGCGGATTTGGTTTCCTTTACCAACATGGTGGCCGATGATGTTCTGGCTTACACCTGCGTTTGCATTACTGGGCATTTCCGCGACGGTGTTGATTTCATCGCGTGTCAAAACGTTCATGGAGGCTTACCAATTAAGCGCCTCGCTGGTAGTGCTCGTGCTGGCAATGGTCATTGGACAGGTCACTGGAGTTTTGTTTCTTGGGGTGGGGACAGTTCTCCTGACCGGATCACTGATCTGGATCGTCGATGCAATTCTGATTTACGTCGGCGTTCGAAACTTCAAGCGCAGTCTGTTAATCACCAAACTATAGGATGTCAAAATGGCAGAAGAAACAAAACAATGGGAATATCGCGTTCAAACAATTGGAAGCATCTTTGGAACAAAAGATGAACAGATCCAAGCTGTTTTAGACGAATGGGGTGCAGACGGCTGGGAAGCGATCAATGTTTATACACCTTATGGAAGTGGCAAAGTGACCATCGTTGCCAAACGACCATTAACGGAACGCGGCCGTCGCATGAGGTCAATGCCGCAGATGTCCTGAATGCCGATTTAACGGAATCAATTGCCGGCGTTGAAAGGAGCGGGGAACTTGTGGTGAGTACAATCAAAACATTATCTGCCTTGCTTTTGTTAGGCGAATATTTCTGTACTCATAAATAGAACATATGTTCTATTTATCAAAGGAGTAAAATCAGTCTTGTGCAGAACAAACTTATTTTTGGGATTGTTATCCTAGCATTGATCCTGGGATCGTCCAGGCTTACCCGCGGGCATGAGTGGGGAGACGATTTCGCTTCATACATCATGCAAGCAAAAAGTATCTTGAATGGCAAGACACAGGAATTTGTTGAACATAACGCTTTCACAATTTTTCAATCGTCTTCTCAGATTGGGCCTGTGGCCTATCCCTGGGGCTACCCATTGATATTGACTCCGGTGTATGCCATCAAAGGGGATAGCCCGCTTGCCTTGAAATTACCAGGCGTATTCTTCTTCGCAGGATTCTTGATCTGCCTTTATCTACTCACAAGGAACCGCCTCACGCGGAC
>DASWKT010000332.1:0-8184 GCA_036396515.1 Anaerolineales bacterium
ACGCTGAACGCGCGAAGAAAACATTTCACTCTCCTCCTCACAAGAACCCGGATCTCCTCCCGGGTTCTTGTGCTTTAAGAGAGTGTTTCTTACGTCGTTGTTGCTGTCTTTTTTGTACACGGACACTTGCACCGGCATGCAAGTGCAGGTGTTTCACGCAAACCACGGAATGCAGCCTTCTTATTACGGTTTTATCCGCGAAACTCAGTGAAATCCGTGGCGTCCGTGTCCCAAAGAGTCTTTAAGAAACAGTCTCTTAGGGCGCGGATAGAATTCCCAGCATTGTAGTTTCGTGACGGAGCCTCGTGGTTCTGTCTCCGCCTTTTGTGGTTTAGTGACGAAGCTTCGTGGTTTTGTCCCCGCCTTTCGTTGTTTGGTTACGATGCCTCGTAGATTTGTTCCCCCGCCATATAATTTGATCTCCCGCTCCATAATCTAATTCCTCAGCCGTTTAATTTGATTCCCCGAGTGGTACAGTTAGTTACTGGACAAGATATTGGATCTAATATGGATACACCGCTCCCTTATAGTGCGTTCCAGTGATCAGCCCATGCGTATTCTTGTTATCATCCTCATGAATTATTGTGGTTTAATGCTCACCATGGACTCATCCCTCCTTCCCTTTTTCAAACCACGCGGTATCGTGGTCATCGGCGCGTCGACATCACCAGAAAATAAGCTTTACTTCCGCGCTTTCAGCCATTTCTCAAACGATTGAGGGCTTTCATTGGAACGTTTGCCGAGCAGCAGTCCCTCTATGCCAATATCTTCATCCAAATCGGGCCAGTGGAGTCCAAAGCCTGCACCTGCAATTCGAACATTGGTGCGTTCAGCGGAAGTCCCATGCGCGAGGCGCGGATACCATCCAATGGGAACGGAGACCGTGCGCCCATCTTCCAAATCCACAGTCAAGGTATCATCCGTTACCGATACGTTTATGACCCTTGGTAAGTTAAGCGTTACCACTACAGAAAGCACTCCATTCATTTCTCAACGTCTCCAAATTCTCTGTTGCGATTCTTTCGATTTGACGCAACTCCCTGCGGTTATATCCATGATTTTCTGCAAGAGATACAACAGGGTCTAGCCAGATCTTTGCACTTATGTTCTCTCGATCCACGTGCATGTGACGCGGCTCGCCGCAATCGTAGGAGTAAAAATAAAAGCGATATGGACCGATTCGTAATGCAGTTGGCATTGACTCTTTCCGCAAATTTAGGCGCTGAAGCCGCCTATATTATAACTACTTTTGTATGCGCGTGATATGAGAGATGTATATGTGGTTTAATTTCTGTATGAACCCCTCCCTCCTCCCCTTTATTAATCCTCGCGGTGTCGTGGTCATCGGCGCGTCGACATCACCAGAGAAATTAGGCTACGGCGTGGCGCGCAACCTCGTCCAAAGTGGATATCAGGGCGAGATCCATTTCGTGGGCCAAAAGCAAGGCGAACTGTTCGGGCGTTCGATTCATACGGATGTGAGCCAAGTCCCTGACCCTGTTGATCTCGCCATCCTGATCGTCCCACCCAACGCGACCCCAAAAACAATAGAAGAATGTGGCAGGCGCGGCATCAAGGCCGCGATCATCATGTCATCTGGGTTTCGGGAAGTCGGCGAAGAAGGCGCGGCTCTCGAAAAACTATGTCTCGATGTTGCGCGCCCCCAGGGGGTCCGCTTGCTGGGGCCGAATTGCATCGGCACGATTGACACACATCTCCCACTCGATACAACGTTTCTACAGCCGCCTATGCCCGTGCGAGGGCATATTGGTTTTATCTCGCATTCGGGCGCGTTCTGTGCGGCGATCATTGATTGGGCACGCCGTGAAGGCTTTGGCTTCTCGCAAATTATCAGTCTCGGCAATCAGGTGGATGTCAATGAGACCGATGCCCTCTCTGCCCTCGCGACGGATGAGCATACGCACGTCATCGTAATCTATATGGAAAGCGTTTCAGATGGACGCCGCTTCGTGGATGTTGCCCGGGATGTGACGCGGCGCAAGCCTGTCATCGCCCTCAAGGTCGGTCGGTTCGAGTCGGGGCAAAAGGCTGCGGCCTCGCATACGGGCGCGTTAGCCGCCTCTGACACCGCCTTCGATGCGGCCTTCGAGAAGGCTGGCATCCTGCGCGCCGACTCCGCCGAGCAAATGTTCGACTGGGCGCGTGCCCTCGCGGATTGTCCACTTCCGCGCGGCTCAAACTTTGCGATCCTCACCGATGCAGGCGGACCCGGCGTCATCGCCGCCGATGCACTCGAGACGAATGGCCTGTGCCTCGCCAAATTGAATGAAACCACTCTCAAAGCCTTGATCACTAACCTGCCCCCTGCTGCGAGCGTATTCAATCCGGTGGATATGCTTGCGTCCGCGTCGCCAAGTCAATATGCAGCGTGCCTAACGTTATTACTTGAAGATTCAAACGTTGATGGAGTAATGGTCATTCTCCCTCCGCCGCCGATGTTCAAGGCAGAAGAGGTCGCCAGGAAGATTATTGAGCCCATGGAAAGCACCCGCAGGGCAAGTGAGCTTTCTCGCCCGAAAAAGCCTGTCGTGATCGCATTGATGGGCTCAACCCTTGTTCAAAAAGCCGCTGAAACCTTTACAGGCGCGAACATCCCCACGTATCCGTTTCCTGAACGCGCCGCGTCTGCTCTAGGGGCTCTTGTCAAACGAACAGAATTTTTGGCCACTGAGACTCAGCCCCCTTCGGGGATGATAAGTCGCAGAGAATTAGAAAAATCACCGCGTCTCCGTGACTCTGTGGCCAATCCCGATGCACTTGTTGCAGCTTATGGAATTGAAACTGCTCCCATTAAACTCGCGTACACGGTTGATGAAGCAATATCCACTGCAAACGAACTCGGGTATCCCGTGGTGATGAAAATCGCCTCACCTGATATTTCACACAAGTCGGATTTTGGCGGTGTTTTGCTCAACATCGAAGATGCCCAATCGCTCCAGAATGGCTATACGCAGATCGTAAACCGTGTCAGAGAACGAAAACCCGAAGCGCGAATAGAAGGAGTCCATATCCAAAGACAAATCCTGCAAGGACAGGAAGTCATCGTTGGGATGCTGCGCGATCCGCAATTCGGACCACTGATGATATTCGGTTCGGGCGGCGTCGAAGTGGAAGGACTCAAAGATGTGGCATTCGCCCTGGCACCCCTGAACCAGGCTGAGGCTGAGAAATTGATCCGCAAGACCTGGGCCGGTAGAAAGCTAAAAGGCTTTCGGGACATCCCCCCTGCTGACGAGGAGTCTGTTATCGATGTGCTGATCAAGATCTCGCGGCTCGCCATGGAAAACGAACCCATCGAAGAGATCGAGATCAATCCGCTGCGTGTTCTGAAGCAAGGCGCGGTTGCCCTGGATGTTAGAATAAAATCGGTTGTGCAGTGAGAAGAAATGTTGTATAGTGAATATAAATCAAATCAAAAGGAGAGAAACAATGGCTGACAGCGTTTATAAAGTAATCCAGTTGATTGGAACAAGCACGGAATCATGGGAAAGGGCCGCCGCAGTAGCCGTGGAACGTGCCTCACAGTCTCTGCGTGAACTGCGCGTTGCCGAAGTCGTTGAGTTAGACATGGTTCTGGATGAGGGCAAAGTCACCACGTACCGCGCTAAATTAAGAGTTTCATTCAAATACGAAGGCCCCGACGAATAGAATTCCCAAAATCTGGGGAGTTGAGAATTTTCAATTTCTACAAATAGAGCAACTCCTCGAAGTGCAAAAGATCATCGAGGAGCTTATATTCATTTGTGTATAAGCAGAAGCTGATCTGCCAGCCTATTTTGTCGTGGACATCAAGGGGACTCACCTCGCAGGCGATGACGATTACAGGAGATTCACCCCACCCTCCATCGACGCGAACGGAGAGAAATATCTTACCCGCAAAGGTCAAACCGAGGTTCTTAAGGGAGACTGATCGACAAGCAGGTTGGTCATCCTGCACTTTGAGGATATCGAGCAGGCCAAGAAATGGCTCAATTCTGCAGAATACAGGGCAGCCAGAGAATTGCGCCCTAAGATCGCAGCAACCAATAGGGTAGTGATTGAAGGAATCTAATACGATTCTTGGTTTGTCGGACTTCGCTACGCTTCGGGTAACATAAAGTACAATTGCGCCCGTGACTACACTTGAAACCTATATGGCACGATTCAGCGATAAGACCATCGCGGTTGCCCTCCACGATTTTGAAACAGGCAAAGAAATCTATATAAACGCGGATGAAGCCTTCCATCCCGCCAGCACCTATAAAGTGCACGTCATGATGGAGGTGTTCCACCAGGCGCAGGAGGGATTTTTGTCGCTGAGTGACCCTCTTCCAATCACTAATTCCTTCACCAGCATCGCCGATGGAAGCAAATTCTCGTTGCTGGAAACCGACGATGCTGAGCAGACACTCTATCCTCGCATTGGCGAGAGAGAAACCATCTCTGAACTGACGCGCCTGATGATCGTGCGGAGCAGTAATCTCGCCACGAACATCCTGCTAGAAAAGCTTGGAACAATAAGCGTAAATGATTTCATTCGAGCACTTGAGATTGAAGGCGTGACTGTCCGGCGTGGTGTGGAGGACAACGCGGCATACCGGCTGGGCATGAACAACAGCGCCACAGCACGCGGACTCACACAAACGATGAAATTGATCGCCCAAGGAAAGGTTGTCTCGAAGGAAGCATCTGAGAAAATGATCGAGATCATGCTCGGCCAGGAATTCAATGAGAGCATTCCTGCATTGCTTCCAAAGCCAGTCAAGGTCGCGCACAAGACGGGTTGGACGGGTGATGTTTATCATGATACAGGAATCGTTTTCCCTGATGGTCGAAAGCCTCATGCAATCTCCATTATGACGCGCGGGTTTGCAGAGGAGAAACAAGACGAAGCTCACGATACTATGGCAAATGTTTCTAAAATGCTCTATGACCAGATCCGATGATCACACTTTCCAGCATTATTTACTACCCCATCAAAGCCTGCCGCGGATTTGAAGTAGACTCGTCGAACATTGTAAGAATGGGACTCGAGTATGACCGCCGCATGATGGTCGTCACGCCCGAGGGGGAATTTCTCACGCAACGTGAACATCCGAGATTGGCATTGGTGACGCCAAAATTAGAGGAAGGCACGCTCACTTTGTCGGCGCCAGGTTTCGACTCAATCCAACTGGCAACCCAATCAACCGGAATACCCTGGCCGGTAAACATTTGGAAAAGTGCAGGTGTGCAGGCAATCGATCAGGGTGATGAAGCCGCGCACTGGTTCTCGGACTGGCTTGGCACGTCGGTGCGGCTGGTGCATATGGCGGATCGATACATCCGCAAAGTCAATGAGAAATACGTGGTTTCACCCGATGATCACACGGGATTTGCAGATGCATACCCGATAGTGCTCGCTTCTGAAGAATCACTGCAAGACCTGAATTCCCGCCTGGAAACGCCTGTCTCCATGAATCGCTTCCGCCCCAATTTTGTCGTGAGGGGATGTGAGGCCTTTGCCGAAGATACATGGAAACGGATCCGGATTGGCGACGTAGAGCTGGCCGTGGTCAAACCGTGCGCGCGTTGCGTAGTCACCACGATTGACAGGGAAACGCTCGAACAGAGCAAGGAACCGCTCAAGACGCTGGGTAAATATCGCAAGCACGTGCTCGGCGCGATTTTCGGGCAGAATGTCATCTCGTTAAACGAGGGCAGGCTCCGGCTGGGCATGAGCGTGGAAGTCCTATCCTGACGTTTTGAGCCCGTCAAGCACGGCTTAGCGTAGATTAATGTGCGGATTGACACGCCTTTTATCATCCATTATAAGATTTGCATGAATTCAATAAAAAGACTGGTCTGGCTCTGGATCATTCTCGTGAACTCCGCCTGCCAGGCGCTACCTGTTCCCCTTCCAACTGCCGTACCTACAATAACAGCGGGACCAAGTCCTACCCCCACGCCCCTGCCAACCTCAACACCGTTACCAACGCCCGAGCCGCTCGTTCGGATCGAAACAGGAGATAGGGCATTATTTTTTGGTGATTATGATTCGGCACGCGAGCAATATCAGGCCGCATTCGACGATTCGACAGATGAGGCTCTCAAGGCCGCGGCACTCTGGGGCCTCGGGCGCACCGAATTGGCGGATGGCCGCTACCAGCAGGCCATTGATTTACTCACACAACTGACGGACGAATACCCTGAATCCACTTACTCGGCGCGCGCCAATTTCCTGATGGGCCAGGCATACTATGGACTAAGTCAATATGAGCAATCCGCCGAGGCGTACAACACCTATATGACGCGCATACCCGGCGTGTTGGATGGATACGTTCAGGAATATCGCGGCGACGCGCTCAACGAGGCGAAGGATTACACGGGCGCGCAAAACGCGTACAATGGCGCGCTCGCCGCTCCACGCCTGGACGATGGGCTGAACCTGCAAATCAAAATCGCACAAGCCCGGGCCTCGTTTGGCGACTTCGCTGGGGCGTTGACCCTCTACGACCAGATATTTGCCACTTCGACGAACGATTACATCAAGGCGCAAATGGATTATCGTGCAGGAAACGCGCATCTCGAACTCGGTCAGATGGACGAAGCGTATGCACGCTATTTACATGCGGTTGAGAACTATCCGCTCTCCTATTACTCATACCTTGCATTGGTTGAACTGATCGATGCGAACATCGCCGTAGATGATCTTGATCGCGGGCTGGTGGATTATTTCGCCGGCCAATACGATGTGGCCCTTGTTTATTTCGATAGCTATATTGATGCGAACCCCGTCAACGATGGTAGCGCGCATTACTACCGTGCGCTGACGTTGCGTGACTTGCAACGCACACAGGAGGCGATCGAAGAGCTGGATTATTTCATCAACGCCCATTCCAGTCACGATCGATGGGCAGATGCATGGAAAGAGAAAGCTTTTCTTGAATGGACAGCTCAGAACGATTATCAGGCAGGAGCGCAAACCTTGCTGGAATTTGTCTCGGCCGTTCCAGAGTCCGCTCTCGCTCCAGAGATGCTGTTGGATGCCGGGCGAATCATCGAGCGCGATGACCGTCTCGAAGAAGCCGCACAAACCTGGGAACGTATAGCGAATGAGTATCCTGCAAGCGAACAGGTGCCCCTTGCCCTCTTCTGGGCCGGTATTGCACGCTACCGCCTGAATGACTTTCAGGGCGCGCTGGCTACTTTTCAACGCGAGCTACTGCTTTCCTTCACTCCCGAGGACCGGGCACGCGCTTACCTATGGATCGGAAAAACACAACAACAACTGGGCGACAATGAGGCCGCAGGACAATCCTGGCAGCAGGGGCAGGCCATTGATCCCACGGAATATTACAGCCTGCGCGCCCGTGACCTTCTCCTGGGTCAGGCGCCATTCGACCCCCCAGTCTCAACAAATCTCAACCCCGACCTGGTAAAAGAGCGCAGGGATGCGGAAGCATGGGTACGCGTCACGTTTGAGCTGCCTCCAGAGACTGATCTGATGGGCCCCGGGGCGCTTGCACAGGACGCGCGGTTCATTCGCGGCACCGAGCTATGGGAACTTGGAATGTACGCTGAAGCGCGGCTCGAATTTGAATCCTTACGTGAGGCGGTCAGCACCAACGCTGCAGATAGTTTCCGACTCGCCAATCATCTGTTTGAGATTGGCTTATATCGGACCGGGATCTTTGCGGCGCGCGAAGTTTTAGCATTGGCAGGAAAGGAAAGCCAGTCAGCCTCGCTCACAGCCCCGCCCTATTTCGGGCATAGCCGCTATGGTTTGTATTACCATGACCTGATCATCGCTGAAGCACAGAAATATGAACTTGATCCGTTGTTCTTGTTCAGCGTGGTGCGCCAGGAAAGTTTATTTGAGGGGTTTGTCAGTTCCACCGCTGATGCACACGGCTTGATGCAGATCGTCCCGGCTACGGGCGAGCAGATCGCCAGCGAACTCAATTGGCCGCCGGCATATGATTCCGAAGATCTTTTTCGCCCAATTGTCAGCGTGCGGTATGGTGCCTATTATCTCGATAAGAACAGGGATCTGTTAGGAGGCAATCTGTATGCCGGTTTAGCTGCCTATAATGCCGGCCCTGGAAATGCAATTGTCTGGAATGAATTGGCAGGGAACGACCTTGACCTGCTGCTGGAGATTATTCGCTTTGAGGAAACGCGTAATTACATCCGCCTCATTTA
>DASWKT010000333.1:0-3388 GCA_036396515.1 Anaerolineales bacterium
CAGAGTGCTCATGACTAGTGCTTTAATGATAAATGGCGCTTTGCTAGGTATACTGGCTGCAAATACAAAAATGAGATTCTTTCAATCCGCCTATTCGCGTAATTTCATAATGCTGGTACTTGCGCTGCTAATGCTCTATCCTCTGCGGGGAGCCTGGCGGACGTCTCTGGAAGTACCTGTATATCAGCAGCGAGCCGCCGCGTGGGACTTGCGTGATTCTGAAATACGCGCGCTCAAAGAGGAGGGTGTTCAGGATCTGGTTGTGCGATTTTTGCCAGATGAAAGGATTCAGGATTTGGGTGACCATACCGGCTTCAGACTCAACCGTTGTGCGTCGATCATTTATGGAGTGAATTCGATTATCGCTATCCCGATGGAGGAAGAGTAAAACTACATGGCTGATCTGGCGCTCACTCCCATCCTTGTTACAGGCGCGCATCGCAGTGGGACTACCTGGGTCGGTAAAATGCTTGCCGCCGATCCCCTCATTGCCTATATCAGTGAACCACTAAATGTTTTGCATCGCCCCGGTATTTTCGGCGCCAAGGTTTCGCACTGGTATCAATATATTTGTGACGAGAATGAGAGCGAATATCTCTCTGCATTTGAGCAGTTGCTGGATTTGGATTATCACCTTTGGGATGAGATCCGTTCCATTCGTTCTCTTAAGGATTTCCTTCGGATGGGGCGTGACTTCAGGGTCTTTTCCAATGGGCTCATACATGGACAGCGCCTCCTAATCAAAGACCCATTCGCTGTTTTTTCGGTTCCCTGGTTTGCCAAAAAACTGAATTGCAAAGTGGTGATCACTGTGCGGCATCCCGCCGCATTCGCCAATAGTCTCAAACGGCTGAACTGGCCCTTTGATTTCAATGATCTGCTGGATCAATCATTGCTGATGCGCGACTATTTGGAACCATACCGGGATGAAATGCAGTCCATCAAATCAGATGATATTGTTGGGCAGGCCGCCCATTTGTGGAAAGTGGTTTATCACTCGGTTCATTCTACACGTGCGTTGAATCCCGATTTCATAGTCGTCCGCCACCGAGACCTTTCGCGTGATCCGGTCAACGGGTACCGCGCCCTATATGCCTCACTCGGCCTTGACTATACTGCGCGAGTGGAGGAGATAATCCTGAACTCCAGTAGTCCTGATAATCCTGTAGAATTGCCCCGAAGGAAAACCCATTCCGTAAAACTCGATAGTCTTGCCAGCGTGGATAACTGGAAAAATCGACTGACAGCAGATGAAATCAAGCGTGTTCGCGAAATCACTGACGAAGTTTCTCACTTGTATTACTCTGATAGTGAGTGGCCCTGATCATCGATGACTGATTCCTCCCTGCCTTTTGTTTCAATCGTTACGCCATCGTTTAACCAGGCGCGTTATCTCGAGGCGACGATCCAATCCGTGCTCTCGCAGGATTATCCACGTATCGAATACATGATTGTGGATGGCGGCTCAAATGATGGGACTGTTGACATCATCAAAAAGTATGAAAGCAAATTAGCATGGTGGCTGAGTGAAAAAGATAAGGGCCAAACGGATGCCATCAACAAGGGATTTGTGCGGGCGAAAGGTGAAATCCTTGCGTGGTTGAATTCAGATGATACCTACGAGCCGGGCGCGGTCTCTGCCGCGGTTAAATATTTGCAGGAACACCCCAACGTGGGGATGGTGTATGGAGATTGCAACTTTATCAATGAAACCGGACGTGTGATCGGCAAATTCGGCTCAGCCCAAACGAGTTACCGTTTGCTGCGCCAGGGATATTCCCACATTCCCCAACAGACCATGTTCTTCCGTGCGGACTTATGGAAGCAAGTTGGTCCGCTTGACCCCTCTTTTTACTTCGCCATGGATTATGATCTGTGGACGCGCATCGCGGCGCGCTCAGAAATCAAATATGTTCCCCAGACCTGGGCGAATTTCAGGCTGCATACTTCGGGAAAGACAATCCTTGCCGACGACCGTTGCTGGCCCGAGATGATCAGAGTCCATTATCGCGATGGCGGTTCATTTTTCTCGGTGATCGTGGCTAAGTATTACATTCGCCAATGGGTCGCGCCTATTTGGAACTGGCGGAAACGTAGAATGTTGAAAGGGGAGGCCAAAGTCTCCTGACTTTGGAATTCCAACGACGGGCGCAGGTGCCGGGGAGTGCGGGTGTAAGTCGTTGGACTCCATCATAGGTTCAGTGGCGAAGAGACAAAAGATGAAATGGCTATTTTCCCCTCCATCCCTTGATGATCTCAGCCGTCTGCTCAAAGCGTGGCGGTTCTGGTCCGTTGGCGCGCTGAGCGGTGCGTTGATCGGCGCGGCGATGTTTTACCTGGTCCCGCCGCCGTATCAAGCACGTGCCACTGTCCTTGTGGATTTCAATCTTGAGCAAGCCTGGCCCCAGGAGACGGACCGCCAGCAGTTCTATTATTTGGAGCGTGAGACGCGTAAACTGGAGGAGGTTGCCTGGTCGGATTCTGTGATGAAGGAAATTGTAGCAACCCATGGGAACATCACAATCGGGGAACTGCACGATGGGAGGTTATCCCTTAGCCAGCCTGCCGAGGGCGGCTGGCACTTCTATGTTGAGGATGAGAACCCGGAGCATGCGGCAGCGGTTGCTTCCGCGTGGGCTCAGGTCTTCGCAGGAGAGGTCCGCAAGCGTGTCGCAGCTTCGGATGGCCTCAACTCATTCATTGAAGCGACAGTGACGCAGACTGCTCAACTGCCGGTGGAACACAGCGTACCCATAAGCACATATCTTTTTGTGGGCGCGCTGGCGTTTCTCACGCTCGCTTCATTTCTTGTTTTGTTTTTTATCAAACCTAAATGAAAGACTCTGTGTTCGCTCTCGATTCTAAAAAGTTGACACGCTTTTTGTGGGGCGCGGCGTTATTTACTCTGCCTGTCACAAGTTTTCGTTATTTTCCCTTCCTGGGGGATGCTACCTATGTTCGCCCATTGTCGCTGTATCCCATCGCCTTTCTTTTCCCGCTTTTGTTCATTCAGCTCATGCGTGGAAAAGAATCGGTCCCGCGCACAGGGACGCTGACTCCGCTCCTGGGATTTGTGCTGCTTGCTTTAACGGCGACCAGCCTTGGGATCCTGCTTGACCCGCTCCCTTTGCGGGAACAAGAATACTTCGGCCGTGCCATCCGTGCCTGGGCAACGCTCGTGATTGGGCTATCCTTTTTTGTCGCGGCGGTATGGATGAACCGAAATGAGGATGATCTGCGATTTACCATCAAATGGCTGCTGGCTGGCTTTGTGATGGATGTTTTATGGAGCGGCGTTCAGTCGCTGGCTTTCTATACACCATTGCTCAAGAAGGTGACCGTGACGCACTGGCAGCGCGCCTTCTCGATGCGCGAGCTGGTAAAGACC
>DASWKT010000334.1:0-9739 GCA_036396515.1 Anaerolineales bacterium
CCCGCCCTGAAATTCTGTAAGAGTCTGGTGGTTTCGTGTATCGCGTGGAAGCACAGGAAGCAGTCCATTCTGCGAACACTAAGCTACATGGTGCCCCCGGCGCGGGTCGAACGCGCAACCACCAGATTCGAAGTCTGTTACTCTGTCCATTGAGCTACGGGGGCAATACGTCAAATGCGAAAAATACGTCCAACTGGTTCGGTTCTTGAAATTGTTGAGAGTCTTGTTCTGTCCAATCTCTCCACTCATTCCAATACCTCAAATGTTTTCTGTGTGTACGCAGTAGTGAAGCAGCATGGAACGTATTTTCGATGGTCCCAATTTTACCAGAGTCCCTACAAAATGCCTGTGAATGTTCCAACTAATCTGGCAGTGCGATGAATACCCGTCGTCCGATTCCAGCCTGAAACGGTACGACCTGCCGCGAGGAGTCCCGAAACGATTCCTGAGCCCATGGCGCCTAGCCCCGCAAATCCTAATTGCACAGCACACCTCCTTGTCCATGCTTTCAGTCAAAAAGTAAGTTATCAGTATTTCTGCGACGAAATTTAAGAATTAAGATATTGACAACCGTTTTTGGCGTGATACAATGATATGGACATCATACCACCATACCACACTGGATGGTAGACCCATGTATTTGCCCATTCAACCCGAACGCTTATACGAGCAGATCGTAAGCCAAATCGAAAAACGGATTGTGGCCGGGGAATTAAAGGCTGGCGATCAGTTACCTTCAGAAAATGAGCTGGCAAAGCAGTTCGCGGTCAGCCGCACAGCCGTTCGGGAGGCGATCAAGGCCCTGCGCGAAAAACGTCTGGTGGCGATCCGTCCTGGTAGGGGAACGTTCATTACTAATGGAATGCCAGACGCCATGCGGCATTCACTCGGACTCTTGGTGAAATATGGCTCTTTGAATGGCTCATCCAATTTGGTGGAAGTGCGGGAAATCCTGGAGCCTGAGATCGCCGGGCTTGCGGCCACGCGGATTAGCGAGGAATATATTTCTGCCATGCGAGAAGCGGTCGAGGTCATGGATACTGCTTTAGATAACGTGGACATTTTTGTGGAAGCGGATCTGGATTTTCACCTGGCACTGGCGGAGGGCACACAAAATCCAATTATCCCGCTCCTCCTGGACTCAATCATTGATCTGCTGCGCGAACAGCGCAAACGCATCGGCCTTGCCAATGGTGGGCTACAGCGAGGACAATTTCACCATAAGAAGATTCTGGATGCTGTCATCCGGCGCGACTCACAAGCTGCAAGACAAGCGATGCAGGATCACCTGAAACAGGTACGAAAAGATTCGGAAGCCTCAACCGCAAGTGCGGAATGAGGCTTTTTGATTGTGGAGAAGAGTATGGCAAAACTCGGTTTTGTTGGTCTGGGTGTCATGGGCAGCCGGATGGTCAAGCGCCTATTGGATGCTGGACATCAAGTCACAGGCTATAACCGCACACGATCCAAAGCCCAATGGCTGCTGGAGGCAGGGATGATGTGGGGCGAAACCCCTCGCGCCGTGGCCGAGTCCGCGGATCTCTGTTTCAGCATGGTGACCAACACGGAAGCACTTCACAGTATCAACAGGGGGCAGGAGGGTCTGCTCGCAGGTCTGAGCAAAGGCAAGATTTACGTGGATATGAGCACGGTCAGTCCCTCGTTCAGCCAGGAGTTGGCGCAGCAGGCTGCGAACCGAGGCGCCGCGATGCTGGATGCCCCGGTTTCCGGCAGTGTAATCACCCTGGAAGAGGGAAAATTGTCGATCATGGTGGGTGGTGATCCAGCTGCCTTCGAAAAGGTCAAACCCATCCTTTTGGATATCGGTCCGAAGGTGACCCATGTGGGCAAAAATGGACTGGCTGTCACGATGAAGATCGCGACCAACCTAAGCCTAGCCGTGCAAATGCTGGCCTTCAGCGAAGGAGTGTTGATCGCGGAGAAGAGCGGGATCCAGCGGGCGATAGCCGTCGAAGTATTGCTCAACAGCGTGATCGCTTCCCCAATGGTGAAATATCGCGGACCATTTGTGTTGGAGATGCCGGAGGAAGCCTGGTTTAACATCAACATGATGCAGAAGGATATGAATCTGGCGCTCGAACTGGGACGGCAATTGGATATTCCGCTGCCGACCACGGCAGCGACAAACGAATTTCTTAGCGCAGCGCGTGGTCTGGGGCTGGAAGAACAGGATTTCGCTGTGTTGTTTCGAGTATTGGCTCATCTATCTGGAGTAAGTCAATAATGGAAAACGCTGAAAGCACCATGACCACCCCGATTGAGCCGACAGAACTGGAGCACTGGCTGCATGTGTACGAGCAGATGGCCAAGATCCGCGCGTTCGAAGAAAAGGTGAATGAACTCTATACCCAAGCAATCATGCCCGGGCTTGCTCATTTGTATAGCGGTCAAGAAGCAGTGGCGGTGGGCGTCTGTGAGGCGCTGCGCCGGGAGGATTACATCACCAGTACGCACCGTGGGCATGGCCATTGCCTTGCAAAAGGTGCCTCGATCGATCGCATGTTTGCTGAATTACTTGGGAAGGAAGCGGGTTACTGCAAAGGCAAAGGCGGCTCCATGCATATTGCCGATCCAGAGTCGGGCAATCTGGGCGCGAACGCGATCGTGGCCGGGAGTGCAGGCATCGCAACAGGTGCTGCCTTTTCGGCCAAACGGCGCGGCAGTGACCAGGTAGCCGTTTGTTTTTTTGGGGAAGGGGCACTGGGACAGGGCGTGTTGTATGAAGTCATGAATATGGCCTCCCTTTGGAAATTACCCATTATCTACGTCTGCGAAAACAACTTATATAATGAATATACCCACTATAACGAGACGCTTGCCGGGGAAGTGACAGCGCGAGCGAAAGCCTTCGGTATCCATGTCGAATCCGTCGATGGACAGGATGTGCAGCAAGTATATGAGACGATGCAAGAGTTGGTTCAGCGGGCGCGCAGAGGCGAAGGTCCTGCCTTTCTGGAATGCAAAACATATCGTTTTTATGGTCATCATGTCGGGGATATCAGCCGCACTTACTACCGCGCCAAAGAAGAAGAGCAACAATGGCGGTTGGAACGAGATCCGCTGAAGTTGTTAGCCGAGAAGTTGGTGACACAAAGACTCACCGACCAAAAGGTCCTTGAGCAAATTCAAACGAATGTCGAGGCGGAAGTGGAAGTCGGTGTGCAGTTTGCGATGAATGCTGCGTTCCCCGAGCCAGATGAAGTGGATCAGGATGTTTATGCTTAGTACGCATCAGGATGAACATACGGAGAGCATCGAATGTCTGATCGGGAACTAACCTTCGCTGAGGCCATCCGGGAGGCGCTGGCAGAGGAAATGCGGCGCGATGCACGGGTGTTCATCGTGGGAGAAGATGTGGCTGAAGCAGGCACACCCTTTAAGGTCCTCATGGGATTGGTGGATGAATTTGGCAAAGACCGTGTGATCGACTCTCCCATTTCAGAGTCCGGCTTTTCGGGGATTGGAGTGGGTGCGGCAATGACAGGCATGCACCCGGTTGTCGATATTATGTTCGGCGATTTCCTCACACTGGTGATGGATCAGGTCGTCAACCAGGCGGCCAAAGTGCATTACATGTCTGGGGGAAAGCTGAAGGTTCCGATTGTCTTTCGCACGACGCTCGGCGCGACGCGTCGCTCCGCCGCGCAGCATTCCCAAAGCCTGCATGCGTGGGTGAGTCATATCCCGGGTCTCAAGGTGGTGATACCTTCCACACCGTATGATGCCAAGGGATTGCTCAAGACAGCCATCCGCGACCAAAATCCGGTTGTATTTTTTGAAGACAAAATGATGTATAAGCTCAAGGGGCCAGTACCAACCGCGGAGTATATGATTCCGTTCGGCGTCGCGGATGTAAAGCGGAGGGGACACGATATCAGCCTGGTGGCGACGAGCTCGATGGTCCAGGTGGCGCTCAGCGCAGCGGATAAGCTGGGTCAAATTGGGATCGACGCTGAAGTCATTGATCCACGAACCACCAAACCGCTGGATAAACAGACGCTGGTCGTTTCAGCCAAGAAAACCTCGCGCGCGATTGTCATTGATGAGGGATATGAAAGCTACGGTGTCACGGCTGAGATTGCCTCCGTGATTGCGGACGGCGCTTTTTACTATCTGGACGCCCCTGTCAAACGCATGGGCGCGATGGACGTGCCGATCCCCTTTTCGCCGGTCCTGGAGGATTTGACCGTGCCCACCGAAGAATCGGTTTTTGAAATGGCAAAGGTGCTTTGCAGGAGGAACTAAGATGGCGATCAAAACATATGGAACCATGGCTGTAGATTGGGAACAGCGCATTGACTTTGAGCGATTGCGCTGCGAGCGCTTGGATCGTGTCAAGGCATTGCTGAAACGTTCCGAGATGGGCGCACTGCTTTGTTTCGATATGAACAATGTCCGCTATATTACAGCAACTCACATCGGCACGTGGGCGCAGGATAAAGCGAATCGTTTTACGCTCCTGCCGCAGGATGATGAACCGATCCTGTGGGACTTTGGCTCTGCCGCCAGACATCATCAGCTGTATGCCCCGTGGTTGGGTGAGCGTTCACGGGCGGGCATTTCTTTGCTGCGCGGGGCCATGTCGCCCGAGATGGGACGCGCCGAGGATGTTGCGAACAAGATCTGGGTCGAGCTCAAAGAGCGCGGCTTGGAAAAGGAACCGGTTGGTGTAGATATTGCTGAAGTGCCGGTTCTATTCGCGCTTCAGAAAAAGGGATTGACGGTTGTAGATGGGCAACAATTGATGTCCGATGCGCGGCTCATCAAGACCCAGGATGAGATCGCCCTGCTGACTCACGCCGCGGCGCAGGTCGACGCGGCCTATGACGAGCTGTATCGCGCCATGAAACCGGGCATGAGGGAAAACGAAGCGGTCGGACTTGTCTCAAAAGTTCTCTATGATTTGGGCTCGGAATACGTCGAGGCGGTCAACGCGATCTCAGGAGAACGCTGCAACCCGCACCCGCACGTTTTCTCAGATCGCATGCTACGTCCTGGCGATCCTGTCTACTATGACATCCTTCAATCCTACATGGGCTATCGGACCTGTTACTATCGTTGCTTCACGATCGGCTACGCCTCTCACGCCATGATGGATGCATACAAACGGTGCCGCGATTATCTGGATGCCGCCATTGAGCTGGTTCGCCCCGGGCGCACAACTGGTGAGATCGCCTCCGTATGGCCCAAGGCGGAGGAATTTGGTTTTCCCAACGAAGAAGCTTGTTTTGCCCTGCAATATGGGCATGGTGTTGGGTTGGCAATTTGGGAGAAACCTGTGATCAGTAGACTAGTTTCGCTCGATCATCCTGTGGAAATCAGATCGGGGATGGTGTTCGCGCTTGAGACCTACTGGCCCTCCACAGATGGCTGGAGCGCGGCACGCATCGAGGAGGAAATCGTGGTGACAGAAACAGGACACGAGATTATCACGCGCTTTCCTGCCAATGAGCTGATGGTCGCAGGTCATCATTATTACACGGGCACGGGTCCGCTTCCCACCACGCGCACACATGAACCTGAGCCGAACGACCAGGTTGCCGAAATGGTCGCTGCGGTACGAGGCTAGATGGCGAAGCGTGTGGTTATGCCCGCGCTCGGGATGGCGCAGGAAACGGGTGTGCTGGTGAGCTGGCTCAAACGCGATGGCGAGCCGGTGACTAAGGGTGAACCGCTCATGGAAATCGAAACCGATAAGGCGACGGTCGAGATCGAAGCGCCCGCCTCAGGCTTTCTGGGCGGCGTCCTCGCGCACAAAGGCGATGTTGTTCCTGTCGGTCAGACGATCGCCTGGATCCTTGCAGCTGGTGAACAGCCACCCGCCTCGGCATCTCTCGACTCCCAATCGGCTCGCGCTTCAACTGTTTCAACGCAAGGCGAGACTCAAGAAGCAACCCCCTCGCCAAATATTTCCGTTGAGATTTCTCCACTGGCGCGCAAGATTGCACAGGAACATGGGATTGATCTCGCGCTGATCAAATCCAATGGGATGCGAATCGAAAAGGCGGATGTGTTGACATATATCAACCAACTGCGCCAAACGGAGCCTGAACCTGCTTCCGTTTTGTCGACTGCTCCCTCCCCGACGCGTCTCACGCCCGCCTCACCCAAAGCGCGCAGGCTTGCAGCCGAGCGCGGGATCGATATTACGATGCTCAGAGGCTCGGGGCCCGATGGTGCAGTTCTGGTTGCCGACGTGCCTCTCGAAGTCGAGACTGCCCGTTCCGCCAGCAGCCTGGAAACCCCGAGCACCGTCTGGCGCATAATGGCTGAACGCATGACGGCCAGTTGGACGAGCGTCCCGCATTTTTATCTTATCCGTGAGGTGGATGCCAGCAGCCTGATCGAATGGCGCACGCGGGTCTCCAGCACGGTTGAAAAACGCAGCGGTACCAGGCCCACCTACACGGACCTGCTGCTGAAATTGATCGGATTCGCTTTGCGAGAGCATCCAAGAGTCAACGCTGCTTGGGCCAATGGCAGCATTCAGTTCAACCAGGAAATCAATGTCGGTATTGCAGTCGCAGTGGAGGATGGGCTGATTGTCCCTGTGATTCGCAATGCAGACAGAGCATCGATCAGTGAAATAGCCTCGCAACGAAAAGACCTGGTCGCGCGCGCCCAAAACCGTAAGCTTCGTCCCGCAGATATTTCTGACGGGACCTTTACCGTATCCAATCTCGGTATGTACAACGTGGATGCCTTCAGCGCGATTGTCAATCCACCTCAAGCGGCCATCCTGGCTGTGGGAAGGATAGCCGAACGGATCGTACCGAGCAACGGCCAGGTGGTAATACGATCCATGATGGTGATGACGCTCTCGTGCGACCATCGGGTCGTGGACGGCGCGCGCGGGGCGCAGTTTCTTGAGGATCTTGCAAATCTAATTAGTGACCCCTGGAGGTTATTAGCATGACAATGCCCGAACGTCTCCGTGCTGCTTCGGATAAAAAAGCAGCAGCCAATCGTGATGAAAAACCCCGACTGGGCAGTTTTGGTTGTTATATCGCAGGCAAATGGATCGAGACGGATCACGCCGTAGAAGTACGAAGTCCATTTGATGATGCGCTTGTGGCGGTTGTCCATCGGGCTGGCCCACATGAAATCGAAACGGCTATTTCCAAAGCTTCGGCTGCTTTTGAAGTGACACGCAAGCTGCCGGTGTGGAAGCGGGCCGAAGTCCTTGAAAAGATCAGTGCAGGCATTGCCGCGAGGCGTGAGGAATTCGCGCAAACGATCGCATTGGAGGCAGGCAAGCCCATTCGAACCGCCCGCGTGGAAGTGGATCGCGCCGTATTTACTTTTAAAGTTGCTGCCGAGGAATCAAAAAGGATGTACGGGGAAATTGTCCCGTTGGATTGGGTACCTGGTACAGAAGGACGTGAAGCCCAGGTTCGCCGCGTTCCTCTCGGCCCGATTGCCGGTATTAGTCCATTCAATTTTCCTCTCAACCTGGTCGCCCACAAAGTAGCTCCTGCGCTGGCGGCTGGCAATCCAATCATCTTGCGTCCGGCCAGCCAGACCCCGGTCAGCGCTTTCAAATTGGCGGAGATCATATCCTCCTCCGGCTGGCCTGCCGAAGCTTTCAGTGTGGTGCCGAGCACCACCCAAGATGCTGCGCTGCTAGTGGAAGATGACCGGATCAAGCTCCTCACCTTCACCGGCAGTCCAGCCGTGGGTTGGGGGCTCAAAACACGGGCTGGCCGCAAGCGCGTTACTCTTGAATTGGGCGGCAATGCCGGAGTGATCGTGCATCATGATGCAGATGTGGATTACGCGGCTGAACGCGTAGCCTGGGGCGGATTCTCCTATGCCGGGCAATCCTGTATTTCGGTGCAGCGCGTTTATGTACACCAGGATGTTTATGAATCTTTTATTGAGAGCTTTATCCCGCGCGTGCAGGCACTTAAGCTTGGCGATCCACTGGACGAAGGAACGGATGTTGGGCCGCTCATCGATCAGGGGGCAGCCGAACGAGTGGAGGAGTGGGTAGTTGAAGCTCAAAGGGATGGAGCGAAAGTGCTTGCCGGCGGGTCGCGAAGCGGCAATCTTTGGCAACCGACCGTGTTAGCCAAGCTTCAACCGAGCATGCGTGTGAGCTGTCAGGAGGTTTTCGCACCGCTCGTTGGACTGTACGCCTATTCCGATTTAAAGCAAGCGATTGCGGATCTGGACGATGGTGATTTTGGTCTGCAGGCTGGCCTGTTCACACGTGATCTGAATGCTGTCAGGCAGGCTTTTAATGATACTGAAGTGGGCGGGCTCATGGTGAATGACGTATCAACGTTTCGCATCGATCATATGCCTTATGGAGGTGTCAAGCAATCCGGGTTTGGCCGTGAAGGGTTGCGGTATGCCATCGAAGAGATGAGCGAGTTGAAATTGCTGACATATAACTATCGATTGTAAGACTCTGCGGAGAGAAAGGAGAAGAAAGCGCGAGTTAACGCTGACAGTAACAGTATCTGATGATTTGATTTTGAGCCTAGTTTTGTTAGATCGCCAAGAGGAGAAAAAATGAAATCTAAAGTTTGGAATTTGCTGATCAGCATTGTAGCCATTAGCATGCTAATCACTGCCTGTGCCGGCCCCGCGACCCCATCACCTGCCGCAACAGAGGCCCCAACCGAGGTGCCGACAGAGGTGGTCACTGAGGTCCCAGCCACAGAAGCCCCTGCAACAGAAGCTCCTGCAACGGAGGCTCCTGCGGAAGCATCAGGAGAGCCCATTCGAATCGGTGTCTCACTCCCATTGACCGGCCGTTTCAGTGAACCCGGTACAGCTGCCCAGCAAGGTTATGAAGTCTGGGCGGCCATGGTGAACGAGTCGGGTGGTTTGCTTGGACGTCCAGTGGAGCTGACTATCGTGGATAACGCGAGCGATCAGGATACTGCTGTTGCTGACTATGAAAAGCTTATCACTGTGGACAAGGTGGACTTGGTGGTAGGTCCCTTCTCCAGCTTTCTTGTCATACCGACCTCAGAAGTGGCTGCTCGCTATGGCTACGCCTTTGTCGAACCGGCCGGGGGTGCTCCAGACGTCTTTAACCGCGGCCTGAACAACATCTTCTTCGCCCAGCCCGCTCCTGGAGATCAGCAGGCAATCCCCTTCACTGATTTTATTCTGGCACTGCCCGATGACCAGCGTCCCCAGACATTTGCCGTTGTCAGCCAGGATGATCCATTTACACTTGGTGTAATGGACAGTATCAAGGCTACTCTCACAGAAGCCGGCATCGAGCTTGTCTTTGACGAGATCTATGCACCTGAAACTACAGACTTCTCATCCATTGCGATTCAGGTCGCGGATCTGGATCCAGATTTGATCGTGGGCGGCACGGTTTTGGAAGATTCGGTTGGCCAGATTCGAGCCTATCAGGAAGCTGGTTATCAACCCCGTATTGCATACTTCACAACCGGCCCATCACTTCCCGGTCCCTTCCGTGAGGGCTTGGGTGAGGCAACGGAAGGAGTGTTTGCCTCCATTTCGTGGTTCCCCGAGGCCGAGGAATTCCAAAACGCCGAAATGGTTGCCAAGTATATAGAGATGTTCGGTGGCAATGCTGGCGATATTCCCGAAGATGTGGCGAATGCCTTCACCGTTGGCCAGGTACTCCACCAGGCTGTGGAGAACATTGGTTCATTGGACAATGCTGCTCTCATTGAAGAACTGCACCAGGGTTCTTATGATAGTGTCGTAGGTCCTCTCAGCTTCGACG
>DASWKT010000335.1:0-5417 GCA_036396515.1 Anaerolineales bacterium
ATGCTGCCAATGACTGCAATTGAATTCCTTGAAGAGTGGTTTGAGTCCGAACAGCTCAAGGCAGCAATTGCATCTGTTGCGATTCACAGCGTGACTTTGGGAGTCATGTCCGCGGGCACGGGCTATACCTTGCTCCACAACTGGTTGAATCGCGGCGGGCTGTCGCATGTCAATGTTGGCAAAGCAGGTGAGATTACACAAGCTCTGTCGAAAGCGGTCCAGGCATATGGCGGTGAAATCAGAACGGAGGCAGAGGTATCATGTATACAAGTAGACACGTATACATGTAAAGGCGTGGTACTTGCAAATGGAGAGGAGATCTTTGCCGATACAGTCATTTCAGCTGTAGACCCGAAGCGGACATTTTTATCCCTGGTCGGGCCGATGAACCTCCCGCCCGAGTTTGTGTGGAAGACCCAATCCATCAAAATGCGCGGGTCGGTGGCGAAAGTCCATTTGCTCACCGATGGCAATCATGGGATCCCGGAAGGAACAGTTGTGCTTGCCCCCTCTATCAAATACCTCGAACGCGCCTATGACGCGGCGAAGTATGGCGAGATTTCTGAGAAGCCTTATCTTGAAGTGACGACTTCAGGAAATGTGGTGAGCATCCATTTCCAGTTTGCACCGTATTCTCTAAAGACTGGAGACTGGAGACTGGAGAATAAGAAGGTTGAGGAATTGGCAATAAATATTCTCTCGGAATATTTTCCAAACCTAAAATCATCAACACTTGCATCTGGCGCAAGTGCAGGTGTCTCCAATCTCAAGTCTCTTTCTCCGCTGGACTTTGAACAAACCTACGGTCTCACCGAAGGCGATCTCAACCACGGTCAACTTATGCTCGACCAGTTCCTGTTCATGCGCCCGATTCCGGGCTGGTCGAATCACAAAACTCCGATTGATAATCTCTATCTCTGTGGAAGCGGAGTCCACGGAGGAGGCGGAGTTAGCGGCGCGGCGGGAAGAAATGTAGTGAAGGTGATTTCGTAAATCGATACGAACTGCTTGATTTGTTGGTTGAGCTTACTCATTCCAATGATTTCAATACCTCGTGTGTTCGTTCCGCATTTGGCAATGCCTGAATTTCCTCAAATAAGCTCAGGGCCAGTGAGAAGTATTCACGGGCTTGGATCTTTTTCTCCGGTTGAGTGAGATTCCACTCTCCCAATTCAAATAATGTACGACCCATCTGCCAGCGCGCGCCTAATTTGGTGAATAGATCTAAGGCCTGCTTTAGACGAGTCCTGGCTTCGGTATGCTTGCCTTCCAAGCGATGCGCGACCCCCAGAGCGCGGTAGGCAATAGCCAGATAAAGTTTATGTTTGTCGCGTTCTGCCAGTTCCTCAAGATGAGGAGCATACTTGTGAAGAGCGCTTGTATCGCGCATTTCCACAGCGGTATCAGCCAGGGTCATATATATTTCGTGGTCGTGCGCCATCGTGCCAAAATTGACAGGCTGACCAGCGGTCTCCATCGCATTTTCCAAACTTTGTTTGACAAGAGCGAACTCGCCCTCCGCCTTCAATGGCAGGGATCTTCAGTAATGCTGGTTGCGCTGCCATTCTTCAGGCGGACCAGACACTCCAACCATGAAATCATATGACTCTTTAGCGTAGGCATTGGCTCTCTCGAGCTCCCCGCGCAGGGCATGGACGCTTCCACTCAATGCGGCACCGAAACAGGTTGGGCCGACGCGCTGACGGGGGTAACGCCGTTCAAGCTCGCGCCATTTCTCTTCCAGCGCGATGACTTCATCCCAGCGGTCAAGACGGAAGGCACACTGGCTTTGCAGTCCAATCGCGGCGGTCTGCTGTCCAATCGACTGCGCTTTGACGGCTAATGCTTCCGCTTCCTGCAAGTGTGGGAAAGCCTGCTCGTATTCGCCGACGTACATGAGCGCCATCCCGGCGCCACTGACTGCATCAATACGTTCGATGGTGTCGTCCACGCGCGAATCCATGCTGATCTCAAGCCGCCTTAGCGCGACCGTGAGGTGGTCACGCAGCAAACTGCGTCCATCCAGCACATTGCACAACGCGCCGAGTGCACGGGATAAGACGACAGGATCGGCGAGTTCCTCGGCTATATTCACAGCCGATTGGGCGTATTTTTGCGCCCTTTCCCAATCCGGAGGCATACGGTTGCGCCAGGCTTCGAAGGAAAGTGTTGCCAGCGCACGGACGATCTCGGCGTTTGGCTCGCCCTGTATCGCGGACAAGCTTAGTTCGAGTTCATTGAGCGATTCGAGCGTGAGTTCGCGAGCCTGGCGGTAAGTGTCCAGGTCCACGTTCCACTTGGATTCGGTCGCGATCTGGATAATTTTGCGATTCAATCTCACGGCGACGATCTTATCCCTCTCTGGCAGAGTCTCCCAAAGGTGCAGAGAGTCATGATAAATTGCAATGGCCTGCCCAATATCCCGAAGGAGGCGGTAGACATCCCCCAATTCTTCGAGCAGGGTTACATGAGTCTCAACTTGCTTGCCATCTTCGATCAATTCCAATGCGCCGCGCAGGTTTTGGATGGCATCATCATAGGCAAAGAGCGCCACTGCCTGTTGCGCGGCTTTGCGTGAATAATCAATTGCCTTCTCACGTTCGTTGGCCAGAGCAAAGTGATGAGCGAGCAAACTGTACAATCCATCCAGGCGATCCGCATAAATCGATTCCATCGCTTCGCCCACGCGGCGATGGAAGGCGCGGCGGCGTTTGATCAGGATGGTTTTGTAGACTGCCTCCTGCGTCAGCGGATTGCGAAAGGCGTATTCGATCTCGGGCACGCGCGCGGCTTCGCGGATCAACTCCATGCGCAGAAGGGTGCTGAGGTGCTTATCCAATTCATGGCTGGCTTCATCCACTTCCTGCAAAACGCGGTGATAAAAGGACCGCCCAATGACGGATGCCAGCTGCAGTGTGCCGCGTGTGGATTCCTCGAGGCGATCCATCCGCGCCGACAGAAGCGACTGCAAATTGTCGGGAATGGCAAAGTCCGCACTCGCGCTGGTCGCGTGCCAGACGCGCTGTGTTTTACCGTCCATTTCTTGTGCTTCAGGGATCAGTACTCCGTTATCGATCAAAGTCCGCACGACTTCTTCGATAAAGAATGGATTCCCACCTGACTTTTCAAGGATAGCTGCTCTCAGACTGTCCGGCAGAACCGGGTTGGCAAGCAAACGATTAATAAGCTCACTGCCCTCTGCTTCGGAAAGCGGACGCAGGATAAGCTCTGTATAGCGATGACTGTATTCTTCATCAGCAGTTATCTTGATCTGCCAGGCAGGCGCATTGCGTTCGGCGCGCATGGCACATAACAAAACTAGTGGGATCTCCCCGGTCAATGGCAGGAGCTGGCGCAGCAGCCCGACGGAAGCCGCATCACACCAGTGCATATCGTCAAAGATCAATACGGCAGGTTGGAGAGAGAAGTGCACTTTCCACCAGAAATACATCGCTTCGTATAGCTCGCGTTTGAACGTTTCGTCGTCCATTTGCACGCCATTGTTCTCGGTTTCCAGGCCAAATAATGCTTCGAAGACACGCATGGCTCGCACCCGGCGCGCCTCATCCATATTTTCAACCAGCGCGTTTAACTTCTCACGTAGGACAAGGGATGAATCGTTATATTCAATCCCGCCGATGCGCCGCATCAGCCGCTGGAATAACCCATAGGCTTGATTCGTCTCGTAAGAGAGACTGATCGTTTCGACCCAGATCGCCTGTTTGTGGCCGAGAGTTTTGAACACCTCATGGGCCTCGCTGATGAGACGAGTCTTTCCCAGCCCCGCTTCGCCGAGCACAAAGACGATATGTCCCAGACCTTGTTTGAGATCGGTCATCACCTCGCGTAAGGCGAGCAGTTCCGTCTGCCTGCCAACCATTGAAGCGTGCAAGCCCTCGATGCCGCGCATGCGACCCGACTCGAATCTCCGTCCCAATGCCTGATAAGCCTGCACAGGTTCGCTTTTTCCTTTGATCTGAATGCTGCCCAGCGCTTTAAATTCAAAAAGATTTTTTACCAGTTTATAAGTATCATGTGCAACCTGCACCATACCAGGTTCCGCAGTCTGTTCCATACGCGCGGCCAGATTGATCGCGTCACCCAACGCGGAATATTCCATCCGCAAATCCGAGCCGACCGCGCCAACCACAACCAGACCAGTATTGATTCCTACGCGCACATCGAAATCAACGCCGTATCTTTCCCTGATCTCTTCACGATACGGTTTGATCGCCTCCACAATATCCAACCCGGCCAGAATGGCCCGCCGCGGGTCATCTTCATGCGCGATCGGCGCACCGAAGAAGGCCAGGAGTGCATCACCCATCAGCCTTGCAATCGTTCCTTCATATTGATATACCGGCTTGATCATCTGTGCGAATGCGCCATTCATGATCTCAGTCCAGTCTTCGGGATCCAGTTGTTCGGCGGCCGCGGTCGAACCTTTCAGATCACAAAATAGCATCGTCACAACGCGCCGCTCACCGACCATGCCGCCCTTATCGCGTGCGGCTTCCAGTTTCTTCATTAGTTCCTGCGGGATATATTGATGAAGTTCGGAATTAACAAGCGGCAATTGTGGTATGGATGATGAACGCGTCGGCGTAGGCCCTTTTGACACCTTCTGTAGGGCAGCGCTCGAAGCTGGTACCGTTTGATTCGGCTGAGTCGACGCAGTAAGCGCGCCGGGTGGGGCAGTCCGCGGCTCGAAGGGCTGAGGAGTGATCCCGACCTGCGGATTAAGCTGTCGTCCGCAGTGATCACAGAAGAGGGCCGCCTCTGGTAGTGTCGCGCTGCAAAACGGACAAGTAGGCAAAAGCCAGAATCCGCAGCGTTTGCAGAACCTGGCTTCGGCGCGATTTTCTGTCTGGCAATTCGAGCAACGATGATTATTCATAACAGGAAGCGGAGCAAATATATCAGATTTTCTCGGTCATTGAGGTAAAATTGTCGATATGAATTCATCTCTTTTCGCTTTGATCCAGCGCAGCGCCTTCCCTGAAGTTTTGGTTGATCGTGATGGTTAATCACTCGGCGCGGAAACACCGCGACCGAGTTTATGGCCGTAGGCATCCGATGATGGAGCCTGCGGTCTTTTTATTCAAAGGAGGCATCGATGGCTACTTTTTTCAAACCCGAACAAACTTTTCTCAGCGGGTCTAAAACTCTTGGCCGTGAATATTATCTTTCGCCTGAGATCTTTGCCAGGGAAATCGAGCAGATTTTTTCCCGCAGTTGGTTTTGTGCGGGACATGTCAATCGCATCCCCAATGCAGGTGATTACTTCGTTCTAGATGCCTATGGCGAGAGCATTATCATTTTGAGAGATCAGAACAAGGAAATCCGCGCTTTCTACAATGTCTGCCGTCACCGCGGCACGCATATGTGTGAGGAGACGGAGGGTCGTTTCAGCAAAA
>DASWKT010000336.1:0-3191 GCA_036396515.1 Anaerolineales bacterium
CCTGAACGGTGGTTCCGTGTCAACCGGGGTTTCCCTGCTCAGTGCATACTCGGCGGGGCTCGCTATTCCATTCTTGATTGCTGCGCTCGGCGTCGGCTGGGTCTCAGTCACGCTGCGGAAATATGGCAAGGTAATGCATTACATTGAAGTTGCGATGGGAGTTGTTCTGGTCATTCTTGGAGTCATGCTCTTTGCTGGAATTTTTGAGCGTATCGCGCAGGCAGGTCAATTCTTCTGGATTGATTTCGGTTTATAGAATATACGGTGCATCCATTATGCTTACTGTTACCCTATATACGCGGAAAGAATGCCATTTATGCGACCAGGCGAGGTCTGACTTGGAGACTCTGCGGGCAAAATATCCTCACCGTCTGGTTGAGATCGATATCGATACGGATCCGGCCCTTCAGAAGGCTTACCTGGTGGAGATCCCGGTCATTGAGGTCGGTCCCTACGTTTTGAAATCCCCATTCGATAAACAGAAATTGATGATGACGCTCGGCGCGGCGAATGACCGGCGCAGCCAATTAGATAGACTGGGGCGCGAAGACCATCACGAACGCGTCCGTCGCGGTCAACAGATCAGTGGTGGAGACCGCGCGATGCATTGGATATCTCGCCACTATCTTGCGGTTGTGAATCTGTTCATGTTGCTTTACTTTGGTTTGCCGATCCTTGCGCCCGTGTTAATGAAAGCGGGCGCTCCACTCCCTGCCAATGTAATCTATACGATTTACAAGCCTCTTTGCCATCAATTTGGGTTCAGGTCTTTCTTCCTTTTTGGCGAGCAGGCTTATTATCCATTGGAGGAAGCGGGTCTTCCGGGTGTTATTACTTTTCAACAGGCGACCGGGATTGCCGATGTCGATAACCCCGCAAGCCCTTCACGATTACAGGCGCGACAGTTCACAGGAAATGAAATTGTTGGCTATAAGATGGCGCTTTGTGAACGCGATATGGCAATCTATGGAGCCATCTTCCTCTTCGGTATCGTCTATTCGCTGACCCACCGCCGCATCAAGCCATTGCATTGGATTCTGTGGATTTTGATCGGCCTGGGGCCAATTGGGTTGGACGGCTTTTCGCAACTGTTCAGCCAGATGGAATGGCCCTGGCTTGCATCTATTCTTCCGTATCGCGAGAGCACTCCTTTTCTGCGCGTGCTCACAGGCGGACTTTTCGGTCTTGCGACAGCCTGGTTTGCCTACCCATATATGGAGGAATCCATGTCTGAGACCCGCCAGTTCTTTATCAAGAAGTTTGCTGCGATTTCGCAGAGTAATTCGTGATCTGTTTCACCGGCTTGATCCTGTCATCAGCCTGATGGTATAGCTTATGCCTTTTATCCAACATAACGGACTGCGCTATTATCAATTTGGTTCCATTTCCACTCGCCATGCAGTATTTACACGGCAAGGTGGAGTCAGCCCTGACCCCTGGGGTTCTCTCAATGTTGGCGGAACTGTTGGCGATGACCTTGGGCGGGTAAGAAAGAATCGCCTGCTGTCTTTTGAAGCGCTTAATTGTGAGCCCGAAACAATTTTCGATGTATGGCAGGTTCACAGCGCGGATGTAGTCTGTGCCCGCGCGCCTCGCCCCGAAGGTGAGTCCTACCGCCAGGCCGACGTTATCCTGACAGACCGTCCTGAAGTGACCCTCTTCATGCGCTTTGCGGATTGTGTGCCCATTTTGTTTCACGACCCGCGCCGGGGAATTATCGGCGTTGCGCATGCAGGCTGGATGGGCACTGTGCGCGGTGTGGCAACTGCCGCCATCCAATCGATGAGCGAACAGTATGGCTGCAACCCGTCCGATATCCTTGCCTGCATCGGTCCATCCATCGGGCCTGACCATTACGAGATCGGCGCGGATGTCATTCTACAGGTTATGCAAAAATTTGGGGATGAGTCTGAATTGATCCTCAAATCGAATGGCGGGAAGATCCATTTCAATTTATGGGAAGCCAACCGTGTGCTGCTCGAACGCATGGGTGTCGGTCAAATTGAGGTTTCCGGGATTTGTACAGCCTGTCATACGGAGGATTGGTATTCTCATCGCGCGGAAAAAGGCCGCACGGGTCGCTTCGGTGCGTTGATTGCTCTGCAGTAATTTGAATTGGGCGGAGACAAACAAGTGGGCTGAAAGATTATAATCACTTCATGAAGGATCTTGTTTTCTCCATTCGTGAGAATTACTTCAAAACACTAGATCAGATCGCAGATGCCGCGCGCAAAAGTAAGCGCGACCCAAATGAAGTCCGTCTGGTGGTGGTCACCAAGTCCCAGCCACTGCAAGTTGTTCAAGCCGCCATCGAGGCTGGCGTACAAATTCTCGGTGAGAATTATCCTGAAGAGGGTGTTATGAAAATTCAATCACTCTCCGGGCAAAGTGGGGTAGAATGGCACATGATCGGCCATGTGCAGAGCCGAAAAGCCCGCCTCGTGGCTGAGCACTTCGCACTTTTACACTCACTTGATAGCCTCAAACTCGCGCAGCGCCTCAATCGTTTCGCCGCAGAACGTGACCATATATTGCCGATCTTACTGGAGTTCAACGTTGGCAGTGAAGAAAGTAAATTCGGCTGGAATGCTTCGGATCGATCCCAGGGGAGGACCTTTCTTCCTGAAATTGCCGCTTTGTTGGATTTGCCAAATCTGCGCGTTCACGGATTAATGACCATGCCTCCTTTGGGAATGGAGCAGGAGGACTCACGCCGCTTCTTTCAGCGCCTGAGGGAGTTGCGTGACTATCTGGCATCTCAGTTTCCCAAATCGGACTGGCGAGAGCTTTCAATGGGCACAAGCGCGGATTACAGCGTAGCTGTCGAAGAAGGTGCCACCCTCGTCAGGGTGGGAACGGCCATTGTAGGCGCGCGCAGCTATAAATCGGACGCGGAGCGTGAAGCGTGATACTCAACCTGATAACAATCATTAACATCGTATCCCAATTGCTGGTCTTGCTTGTGTTCATTTCGGTGATCCTGTCTTATTTCATGGATCCGTATCATCCTATACGGCGCGGCGTGGATAATATTGTGGAGCCGATGCTCTCTCCCATTCGCCGCGTGGTGCCGACGGTGGGGATGCTGGATTTCAGCCCGCTGGTTTTGATCTTATTGATTCAGCTTATCAAAAGTCTCCTCGTTTCTCTTCTACTCAACTTGAGGTGAACCATGTCTGATCGGAAATTTA
>DASWKT010000337.1:0-27305 GCA_036396515.1 Anaerolineales bacterium
TGACTTGCACAATTACATAAAACAGCTGGGTAGTGAAGGGTGGGAGCTGGTGAGTGAACGATCGTCCGCCGAAAGACATAGTTTGTATTATTTCAAGCGTCCTATTGAATAATTCGCCCACCACTTCAGACGATCCACGGGGGAGAATTGCCGATGTGCCTGTGGCAGGTCATCGTCAAACATTTGGGCATAATGTCACCATGGTTAAATCTTCATGTCCCAGCATGGCCTGCAAGTGTAAGACATCCATCCCATTTCGTAGCGACAAAATAACAAACGATCTTCGTAGCGCGTGAGCTGTGACGTGGATCCCGGTCCGCTTCGACAACCTGCGAAAGATACGCAGTAGTCCCGATCCTGTGAAGCGCTCCCCATGACTGGACTGAAACAGTACACCGTCACGATCTGCAAGGGTTTTTCTATATGCCAGTAGCGCCCGTCTGGTTGTGGCACCGATAACCGCGCTCCGGTCCTTCTTGCCCTGGCGCACAACCACGAGCCCGCTTTGCATATCCACATCGCCCCAATTCAGGTTAATAGCCTCAGCGCGTCTTAACCCACTATCCGCCAAAAATAACACGAATGCCTTGTCTCGAACGTTACAGGCTTTTACGACTTGTCTCAATTCATCCGCCGTCAACACTGGTAAACGCTTCTTGGAAAGTCTTGGCAATTCAAAGCGAACAAGCGCGGGCCTGTACCCTTCGGCGTGCCAAAAGAGTAGCATCATTTTTACTGCCCTGACATGGTCCCACACGGTCGTGTCTGCGCGTCCAAGGCACACCAATTCGGCTATATATTCACGGACATAGCGGGCCGTCACTTCCTCGGGGGATGTAATGCCGCGGCCCTCGATCCATTCTAAAAACTTCCCAGCAGTGTACTTGTAAAATGCAAGCGTGGAGGGTGTGCAGTTCATCGCCTGGCGACTGAGATAGAAGTCCGTGTACGCATCACGCAATGCGACCGATGCAAGCGACCATTCCTGTCTTGTTTTTGTCCGTGACCCATGCTTAAGCATGAAACACCGCCATAATGACGGTGTTTTTAGGGTAAGTCGGGGCGAGAGGATTTGAACCTCCGACCTCTTGCACCCCATGCAAGCGCGCTAGCCGGGCTGCGCCACGCCCCGATTGGCAAGGCAACATTATAGTCTCATTTGATAAATCTTGCAACACGATGACATTCGACTTCGATTATGCTAAAATGTAGTCTCTTGGAGTTTCCATGCCTGATATGATTGAAGTGCAAATTGACAGCGTCCGTGTACATTTGATGACACCCCAGCGATTGGTGGTGTTGAAGCAGATCGACTCGGAACGTTACCTTCCCATCTGGGTAGGACCCTACGAAGCAGAAGCAATCACCATTGCCCTGCAGGAAGTTGAAATGATCCGTCCGCTTACGCATGATCTACTCAAGAATGTTTTTGGAGCATTTAATGCACGCGTTTTACGGATCGAGATCGTTAAATTACAGGAAGAGATTTTTTACGGGAACATTGTCGCCGAAGTAAATGGCAAGGAAGTGAACGTGGATTCTCGTCCATCGGATGCGATCGCATTGTCGGTGCGCGCGCACGTGCCGATTCTTGTCCATCCGAGCGTGATGGACGCGGCGGGAATTATTCCTGAGGCGGATATGCCTGAGGATGGCACCCAACCCGAGAAAAGTGAACCAGCCCCACTGACCAGGGAAGGAACCGAGCGGCTGTCCATTTTTGAGGACTTCCTGGAAAAACTTGAGTTCGATGAACCCGGCGATAAAGATGATCCTGAAGAAGATACGCCGCCTGACAAACCGAAAAAACCAAAGAAGAAATGACCGATTACCTGCCTCCTGACAAGACTACCGCCCCCGCAACGCCAAGCATCCCTCACAACCGAGAAGCAGAAGAAGCCGTCGTTGGGGCGGTATTTATTAATCCTGAAGTGTATTACGATGTGGCTCAATTTTTGAGCGCGGATGATTTTTATATCCATCGGCACAAGTGGATCTGGGACGCATTCACCAGCCTGCATGAACAACGCATCCCCATTGACCTGTTGACCGTTTCCGATGAATTAGACCGCAGAGGCCAGTTGAGTGAAGTAGGCGGGCCCGCCTATCTGACCTCCCTGGTAAATCAGGTGCCTTCCTCACTGAACGCGGAATCCTACGGCCGCATTGTGGAGTCTCATTCGATCCGCCGCAAGATGATCAATGCCGCGAACCAGATCGCATCGATCGCGTACAACGAGCAAACCAATGTTATAGACGTGATGGATGAGGCTGAAAAGGCTGTATTCAATGTAAGCGAACGACGCCTCAAACATGACCTTCAGCCGATCTCATCCGTACTCAGCGAATACTACGACCGAATCGATGACCTTGCAAAACGCCCCGAAGAGTTTTTCGGCGTCCCAACCGGCTTCATCGACCTCGACAAGATGCTGAGCGGATTGCAGCCCTCGGACCTGTTGATCATCGCCGGTCGGCCTGGCCAGGGGAAAACGGGTTTTCTGCTTTCGGTTGCAAAGAACGCCGGGCTAACACATAAAAAGCATGTGGCAATCTTTTCTCTTGAAATGTCGAACGAACAGGTGGTGCAACGCTTGATCGCCCAGGAAACAGGCATCGACTCGCAACGCCTGCGAACCGGTAAGCTTCATGAAACTGAATGGCCGTTGTTTACACATTCAATCGAAGTATTCGGCGATACGCATATCTATCTCGATGACACACCCGCCATTACTCCACTCCAGCTTCGCACAAAATGCCGCCGCCTGCACATGGAATTTGGTCTCGACCTGGTTATTGTAGATTATCTCCAATTGATGGGAGGAGATACACGCAATGACAACCGCGTCCAGGAAGTCTCTTATATCTCGCGTAATCTTAAGGTATTGGCACGCGAACTGAATGTGCCGGTTCTTGCCGCAGCACAATTATCGCGCGCTGTGGAACAACGTTCAGATAAGAGACCCGTGTTATCAGACCTTCGCGAGAGCGGGAGTCTGGAGCAGGATGCCGATATCGTCATGTTCATTTACCGTGCCGATCAATATGAAAAGGATACTGTGAAACAAAATGTCGCCGAGATTATTGTCTCAAAGCATCGTAATGGCCCTGTGGGAAGCGTGGAGTTGATCTTCCGCAATGAGCTGGCAAAGTTCGAGAACGCAGCAACCAGACACATGAAATTTAATGAATAGTTTCAAAGGTTTCACCGACTCTGAAACCTTCACCCAAGTTCCTGATACGTTTTTTCGGCGGGTGTTGAAAGAAATTAAAGATACCAATGAATTGAAGGTAACACTTTATGCGATCTGGTGGATCGATCACATGGAAGGTCCGTTTCGCGCGATCTCCGAAACGGATTTCGATGCGAAGGAGCTGGGACTTTCTCCGAGCAAGATCCACTCAGGCTTAGAGAAAGCCGTAGAGCGCAGGAGCCTGCTGAGGTCTGAGTACGAAGCGAGTGTGTTCTACTTTCTGAATTCGCCGCGCGGGCGCGCCGCAGCAAAAGCCTTCGCGAAGGGCCAGTGGCGCGAGTCTGCAAGGATTATATCCGCGCCATTAGAGCGTCCAAATATTTTCAAGCTGTACGAAGAAAATATTGGACCACTTACACCACTGATTGCAGATATGTTGAAAGAAGCCGAAGAATTGTACAGAGAAGAATGGTTTGAAGAGGCATTTACAATTGCAGTAAAAAATAATAAGCGTAACTGGAGATATGTGGAAGCGATTTTGAAGCGTTGGAAAGAAGAAGGAAAGAATGGAAAAAAAGATCAGCAAAACTCTGACAAAGGTTCAGGGCGATACACAGATAGCCAATTCTCAGAATTCCTCAAACGAGATTAAGAGCCTGGTCAAAACATTGGGTGACCCGGATTGTCCACATTGTGGGGGCGTGGGTTATATACGTATAGACGCTCCTCTCGGTCATGAAAATTTCGGCAAATTAGAACCGTGTATATGCCGTGCAAAAGATATCGTAGAAGGAGCGCGTACACGGTTATTTGCATTGAGCAATTTAGATCGTTTAAGTCATTTAGGGTTTGAAAATTTCAACCCTTCTGGAAATGAAAAAGCAAAGTTCATGACATTGCAAGAAAAAGAAAGATTACATCATGCATTTGAAGTGTGCGAAGAGTTCGCGCGCTTACAAGAAGGATGGCTCTTGCTCGAAGGTGGATATGGTTGCGGAAAGACCCACCTCGCAGCAGCTATTGCGAATGATGCAGTGAACAGAGGTATACCAACTTTATTTATCACTGTCCCTGATCTGTTGGACTCTTTACGCTTTGCATATGCTGATCCCGAAACAACCTTTGAACAACGCTTTGAAGAAATCCGCAACGCAAGTTTATTGATTTTGGATGACTTTGGGACTCAGAACGCGACTGGTTGGGCGCAGGAAAAATTATTCCAAATCATCAATTATCGTTATATTAATAAACTACCCACTGTCATTACAACCAATTTGATGTTGGATGAGATCGAAGGACGAATCCGCTCGCGTTTGCAGGATGACGAATTTGTCAAACATATCCGAATTACTGCACCCGATTATCGCAGGCCGGAGGAAACAAGCAATCCTGGAATCTCAATGCTATCGTGGCCAGAAATCACAGAAATGACCTTTGAAAGCTTTGAACCGCGTGATCATGAACTAGGCAAGGAAATCGTTACTACTGTGACGGTCGAAAAAGAAACTGGCTACCGAAATCGGACTAAAGAAAGAGTAGTCACCAGAAAAACAGTCACGCAAAATGATGTCAAGTCATTACATGCTGCTTTTATTGCTGCAATTAATTTTGCAAAGGATCCAAAAGGCTGGTTAGTTTTCCTGGGGGAATCTTATTGTGGAAAAACACATTTGGCCGCCTCTATTGGGCATGATCGTATCATCTTGGGAGGGCAAGCCCTTCTCGTTGACGTATCTTCACTGCTCGATTATCTAAGACAAACATTCAGTAAAGATTCCGATGTCTCATTCAGCCGTCGTATCCATGAAATTCGCACTACACCGCTTTTAATTTTAGATGATATAAAAGAAAGCCAAGCAAGTTCTGTATGGGCAGAGGACAAATTATACAGTGTGTTAAATTATCGCTTCAACACACATCTGCCTACCGTGTTGACATCCACTTTGAGGCCTGAGGCTTTCGCGGTGAGTTATCCGAGCCTGTGGAATAAGCTGTTGGATACATCCAAGTGCCAGATACATGTGATTGATATGCCACCTTATCGCCGCGCGGCAAAACAAGATCGGACCAAACCACAAAAAAGAGGATCTAGGTAGTTACTTATGGCTTTCTCTGCCAAGAGATCACGAAAAATATCGAATTAACAGAACAAGCGAGAGTATAAGATGGATTTCGAGTATTTCTTTTTTAAACCTTTAGGTCAAGAAGAATTTATGGAGAAATTCTATAACCGTGCTGACAATTATCCACTCGATCTCTTGAAAATCACTTATACCCAATGGTTAATCGACTATTGCCGTAAAGCACAAATTTTTTACCAGTTCCAGTATCGTAAACACTCCGACCTCACTTGGTCAGCCTTTTGCCAAACTTTTTCTTTACCAGATTGTGAACATCCAAACAATTTCAGTCTTGACATTGAATGGCAGAATTGGAAAGAAGAATACAGACTCAACAGCCATTACGATGAGTATCAAGAGATTCATCAAAGCCTGGAACGCTTGCAGGAAACAGCACAACAAGAGATTGATGCAATGACTTTGTTCTTTGCTGAAAAAACGATCTCGAATCGAGAAGTTGACAGGGTTTGGTTTAATCAAATAATAAATAATTCTCCTCAAAAGATTGAAGAATTAGAGCAAGTTTCTCGCGAAAATTACGAAAATTATCGTGAAACAACACATTGGAAAAGAACACGTTCTGCTATACTCTTAATTAGCAAAGCTGTTTGCCAAGCTAAAGAATGCAACGCAATAGGAGAATCTTGGTATGGAGGAAATGAGTCAGAAGTGGAAGTGCATCACTTAGATTATTCGAATATAGGCAACGAAAGATTCGACGATTTAGCACTATTATGCAGATATCATCACGGGCTACTCCACACCAATCTCAAAAATCAAGGAAGTGTGGGGATCGAGATTATTTGACGATTCTTGGAAATAAACCGATCAAAATCTGTATCGTAATTTGAAACAAAAGACATCCAGTTCCGATTTTTCGCAACTGGATGTCTTGATTAATTCCACAGCCTCAGCTGTTCTTCTTCGGTGGGAGTTTATTTCCCTCGCCCAGTTTTGTAATTTCCACCCATAAACACCCTGCCAGTTCATGGCCAATCAAATGGTCATGCGGTTTCATTTGCAGACGAAGCGGTCCCTTGAAGGGGGCGCAACTGAACAAATGAAACTGGACTCCTGGCACAAGCCCCAACTCGGCAAAATATCTCAACTTATCCCCATCATGCGTCCGTACCCGGCTAATGACACAATCTGAACCAGAGGGAACCTCCAGCAACGGCACATCCTTTACGACTGGCATCACTCCATCTCTGCTCGGGATCGGTTCGCCATGCGGACAACGTGTCGGGCGACCCGTGATTTCATCAATTCGTTCCTCAACCTGATCATTGACCCCCAGCGCAAACGTATCGGAGAGTTCATGTGCCTCGTCCCAGCCATATTTCATCACCTTCACCAGAAAGACCTCAACCAAACGATGCCGGCGCAGGGCAGGCATGGCAATCTTTTCACCCTTGGTAGTTAATCGGACGCCGCGGTATAGCTCATGTTCCAAATAGTCCGATTGCTTCATCCGCCCCACCATGCGTGCCGTGGCTTGCAGGGATGAATTTGCGCTTTCTGATAACTCTGTCAACCCAACATATGGGGTATCTTGTTGCAGTCGAAAAATCTCAGCCGCATAACGCTGCATTGCGGGTGTCGCCATCAAACGGTCTCCACAGATAAAAATAGTTTCACCCTAGGTGAAACATGGTATCAAACAAGTTTCTGGATATCTCCAGAGACTTCGATTATAACACCGGCAATAAGACAACTTAAACCATAATTAGGAGATTAACAAAGAATGTTACCAACCTATCTACTGTCCCTGCGCGAGGGACTTGAAGCGGCGCTCATCATTGGCATTGTGCTCGGTGCGCTGACTAAGATTCGTCGCGATGATCTCTCCTCTGCCGTATGGCTGGGTACACTAAGCGCGGTCGGCGTCAGCATTTTGACCGCGGTATTGCTCACCAGTTTCGGCATGTCGCTTGAAGAAACCGCTGAGCAAATCTTCGAAGGCATTACCATGCTCATCGCGGCTGGCATCCTGACCTGGATGATCTTCTGGATGAGAAAACAGGCTCGTTTCCTCAAAAGCGAATTGGAAGCAGGCGTGAACAAAGCCGCCGCATCCACCGGCAAGCGCGCCATGTTCTGGCTGGCTTTTGTCGCGGTTGTGCGGGAAGGCGTCGAACTGGCGCTCTTTATCACGGCTGCATTCTTCGCAGGTGACCAGAGCCAGGTGACCACCAACATCATCCAAACATTGGCTGGTACGATTCTTGGATTAGGTACGGCTGCCCTACTTGGCTGGACTCTATTCGCCACCACCGTTCGCCTCGATTTGCGTCGCTTCTTCCAGGTGACAGGAATTCTGCTCATCCTGTTCGCGGCCGGGCTGGTTGCACATGGCATACATGAATTTAATGAGGTCGGTTGGATTCCCGTTGTCGTGGAACACATTTGGGATGTAAACTCCATTATTGATGAGACTTCACTTGGTGGACAATTGCTTAGGACATTGTTCGGATATAACGGCAATCCATCGCTCACCGAGATGATCGCTTATTTTGCTTATCTTATCGTTGTGAGCATCTTCTGGAGACGGGATGTGGCTCCTGTGAAAGTGAGAGTGCAGTCGCAAGCGTAGAATCGCTTCATAAAATAGAAACAGGTTTTGGGTCCGAAAGACACGAAGCCTGTTTCTTATTTCAGTTCAACGCCAAATACTTCATTGAAAGCGGTGCTCACCTCCCGCTTCACATGCTCCATGGATGGCGGTTCGGGAAACAAATCCGCAAGCGAAACGATGGGTTCATCCTCCAACCCACATGCAATAATGCCATCCCAGTATTCCATGTCCGGGTTCACGTTCAGCGCAAAGCCGTGACGAGAGACACCGCGCGCATCCACTTTGACGCCAATCGCCGCGATCTTGGCTGGCTTTCTGCGATCTTCAGGCTTGCAACGCGGACAGCGCGAATGGACATCTGCCTGAATCCATACTCCGGTCAGACCGGACCTCTGGCCCGCCGCGAGCCCGAGACGCGCCAACGCGACAATGAGTGTTTTCTCCAACTTGCGGACATAGCCGACGTAATCGGCATCTGGGATTCGAGTATCTCCCTCACCCCTCCCCCTCTCCCAGCGGGAGAGGGGGATCAATGGAAGTAATGGATACCCAACCAACTGCCCCGGGCCGTGATACGTGACATCTCCACCCCTGTCGACCCAATGAATAGAAATCCCTTTTTCCCTCAACAGAGATTCGCCCCATAGCAGATTCTCTTGTCTGCCGCGTCGACCAAAGGTGTAAACATGCGGATGTTCGAGTAACAATAAGGTCGGCGGACGCCTCCCGTCTGCGATTTCACCTGCGTATTTATCCTGTAACTTCCAGGCGCGTTCATATTCCATCAGACCCAGGTCAAGAACTTCGTAATTCATTTTTTATTCGCTTCGAGCCATTTCTCATGATTTGCCAGCCCGTCATACGCGGCGTATTGATAAGAATCCGATAGAGTTGGGTAGTTATAGACAGCATCGATAAACGCGTCAATCGGACCGTTCGCCAGCATGACGTGCGATGCAATATGAATTAGCTCAGAAGCTTGCTCGCCGATGATATGCGCACCAAGTAGTTTCTTATCAATAGGCGAGAAGACAAGTTTGATCATACCGCACAGGTCGCCAATGATCTGTCCACGCGCATTTTCGTCGTAATAAGCACGCCCTATGAGATGGGGAATATCCTGGCCTTTACACTCGTCCTCCGTCAGGCCAACAGATGAAAACTCAGGGATTGCATATACGGCCAGAGGCAGGAACGGAGCGAGTCGTTCCTTATACTTCAGATCGAAGGCATGCACGATTGCCGCGCGCGCCTGTTCCATCGAGGTCGAGGCTAATGCCGGGAAACCAATTACATCACCTACGGCGTAAAGATTAGGGATGTTCGTCCTGTAGTTCTCATCCACAAGGATCAATCCGCGCTCCCCAAGTTTGACGCCGACCTGTTCCAGGCCTAGCCCTTCTATATTGCTTTGTCGACCTGCGGCAACCAATGCGACCTCGAAGTCCCGTTTGCCTCCTTTTTCCAGAGTTAGGTGTATGTGATCCCCACGCGGCTCAATCGCTGTCACACGATCATTGAAAATGAAATTGAGCCCAAGCTGCAAAAGTTGATTCATCAGGCGCTTGCAAATCTCTGAATCTGCGAACGAGACGATCCGTCCACGCGGCTCGACCAGAGTAACGTGTATGTCTAGTGCCGTAAAGATGGATGCATATTCCGTGCCAATCACACCCCCACCCACCACAGCCATCGTTTTAGGAATATGATCCATCTGAAGGATGGAATCGGAGTCGTAAATCAGCTTGTGGTCAAATGGAAACTCAGGAGGATGGCGGGGAGAGGAGCCGGTGGCGATCAGAATGATTTCGCCAGAGATGTCTTTTTCGCCCTTCGATGATTTGACATGTACTGTATAACGATCCTTGAGGCAGCCTTCTCCATGGATGATACTGATATTAGGGTGCTGAAGACTTTTCTCGATCATCTCCCGTGCTTTTTCAACAACGACTTGTTCACGATACATCAAGTCCTTGATGGACAGGTTTTCCTTGAGCGAATAGTCGATTCCATACAGGCCGCGTTGACGCAGACCGGAGAAATACAAGGCAGTCTCGCGAAGAGTTTTGGAGGGAATCGTTCCCGTGTTGATCCCTGCGCCCCCCAGATAAGGTGCGCGCTCGATGAGGGCGACGCGTTTCCCATGTTGAGCGGCTTTCGATGCACCCGTTTGCCCCGCTGGACCAGCGCCAATAACGATCAAATCATATACTTCTGTCAAATACTCTGTCCAAACACTCTTCTAAATAAATCGGATTCCAGTACATTATTGGGGTCACAGCGTTTCTTGAATTTCTTGAATTCTACCAATGTTTCTTCGCCCAGGAATGCACGCGCAGCCTCCGCGGACGTCTCACTGTTCTTCGCAAAATAGAAACGTCCACCTGCCTTCAGGACAATGCGATCAAAGTCCTGCAATAACTGGCTTAACTTTGCGCGCGTATTGTTCGTCACTTTAAAATCCATCGCAAGCGAAAAGCCATCCAGAGCATGGCTCAACAGGAATTGGTCGGGACGGTGCCTCTTGGTGACGCCCAGATAGGAGGGCAGGCCACGCTGATGTGAAAGCTGGATCATCTCACGCCAGGCACCTTCGGCAGTTTCTTTCGGCAGAAACGATTGATATTGGATCAATCCCCCTCTCCCGAAGGACCGTTCCCAACTGGGGACGTAATCCAGCAGGAAATGAAACTCAGCATGCGATTGTCGGAATGTATGTTTGCGCAGGCTTGCAAGATACTTTGCAGTGTTTATGCCCAAAACGCCAAGATCATTCATAAAAGGGCTCATAAAATAATGCAGCAGAGACTTGGGCATCACCCCAAACAAACGATCGGGTAAATGCTGGAAGGCCAGTTGCATCGTTTTTTGCGCGTCCGGATCTTCGCCTTCCTTCAAATTACGCGCGGCGTGGATCTGTCCGCGGCCGAGGTTTTTGCCTCCCGTAGTCGTATCAAGCCAGCCAACAATGTAATCATAGCGGGGAGCGTTCTCGAGCAAGTCTCTTAAGTGTCGGCTGAGATCCGGCACAGGCCACGCATCCACAGCGATCAGCCCCGAATAGATGCGTTTCATCTGAAGCGTGATGGATGTAAACACGCCCAGCATCCCCAATCCGCTGATCATCGCGTGGAACAGATCCGCATTCGTTTTGGGCGTGCAGGTGACCAATGCGCCAGTCGGCAGCATCGCTGTGAACTCCGGAACATGTTCGCCGATGGTTCCTTTTTGGAAGTTATTCTTGCCGTGGATGTTCACGGCGAGACAGCCACCGAGCGTGGTCTTCATCGTCCCTGAGACGACTGGAGGCCACCAGCCATCGGGTTCGACACACTGCCACAATTGTTTGAGCGTGACGCCGGGTTCGCATCGCACTAAGCCGGAAGCTGGATCCCAGTCGAGGATTTGATTCATGCCTGACATGTCAAGCACGATACCGCCACCGTTCAACGAGGCATCGTTATAGCTGCGTCCGGCGCCGCGCGCGGTGACGGTCAATCCAAGATTTTTCGCGAGGTTAAAGACCTCAAGAATCTCTTCGGCGCGGGTGGGACGGAAGCAATAGGATGGCGCTCGCAAGGAATGGCCAAAGTTTTCCAGCTGGGTGAAGGTATTATCTAGTGTGAGAGACATGGTTGCCATATTGTTCAAGGGTAGCTGGGCATCCTAAAAGGATAATCGTCGGAATATCACTGATGGAGTATGCTGGATCGCGAGCATGATCCAGCGCCAGATGGAGGGCGTGTAAATGACTTGTTTGCGTTTCTCAATGGCCTTCCAGATATCTTCTGCGGCTTTTTCGGGGGTAATGGCAAAAGGCGTTGGACCTTGCGCGGCTTGAAGCATACTGGTATGAACAAATCCGGGCTTAACGGTCAACACGTTCACACCATGACGCGTAAGCCGATTGCGCAAAGCTTCAAGGTAGGTCGCCAGCCCAGCCTTGGACGCATTGTTTCCGGGGTTGCCAACGCGGCCGCGGTCTCCAGCCACGGAAGCAATACCAACGATTTGCCCGGCCTTTGCCGACTGGAACATGGCAGCAACCGGACTCAGCCACGCCATAGCACCGATGAGATTGGTTTCAACCATCCTGCGATCATTCTCGAAGTTGTATTTGTCAATCCCTCCAGGAGGATAGTTTATGCCGGCAACAAAGATGACCAGGTCCAGACCGCCGAGGTCGGCAACAACTCTACGGAGGAGATCAGGTATTTTATTGTATTCGGTCACATCATGAGAATAGGCGCGAGCATGTTGTTCATTGGACGCGCGGTTGATCTCGCCGCACAACGCATCGAGCAATTCGTGCCTGCGTGCCAGCAAGGCGAGCGTATAGCCTTCCCGGGCAAGGCGACGCGCCAACGCCGCCCCGATTCCATCCGAGGCGCCTATGATGATCCCTCGCCGGCGTGGATAGAGTGGTGTGGCGACAGTTCGAAAGGAGGAAGAAGGCTTGGGGGAGTCTGGCACGCTGTTTTCCATATGTAGGATATACTTATTTTAGCATATCCCTTTTGAAGGGCTGTAACGTCCATGCAATACTGGACAAGTGATCACTGGTTATAATCACGCCGGAAAACGATGCAAACACTAGGAAAAAAGAACCCCCATGGGGAGAACCGATTTATGATTAAATACTGCACGGTAAATAAAGAGAATGGGTGACGACAGACTACATATCCTTGCAGAGGCACGTCGCGCGCTTGATGAGCAGGGTGGATCTTCCCTTGAACGTGAGTATCTGCTTAAACTGCTGGATATCCTCACAGCCTCATTGGACAGTTATTCTCCCGACAACCCTGAAAACACTCGACATCTTGTCCAGCAACTAATCGACAACCGGGCCTTGTTATCCATGCTCAAACAGCAGACTGATGAACTGGATGCACTCAAGAAACTAAGCATCAATCTCACGTCCAGCCTGGATCTGCCTGATGTGCTGGACGCCGTGGTATCCGAAGCCATGCGGCTCATAGAGAACTCGCGTGATATAAACATCTTTCTCTACAAGAACCATAAACTCTTCTTCGGTGCGGCTCTCGATTCGGATGGTACTCGCAACAAGCCATGGTCCAAACCGCGATCCAATGGGCTTACTTATACAGTGGCACACGAGGGTGCCACGATCATTGTCGAAGATATGCAGGATCATCCACTTTATCGATCCGCGCCAAAAGAGTGGACGGGATCGATTATTGGTATTCCACTGAAAGTTGGGGACATGGTCGTGGGCGTGATGAATCTTTCCCGTCCGACACTTGGCGGCTTCTCGCCCTCCGAGCTGCGATTGCTCAGCCTGCTTTCTGATCAGGCCGCCGTGGCGATCTCAAACGCCAGCCTGCATCAGATGATCAGCAGACAAGCCTACAGCGACACATTGACCGGTCTGCCTAACCGCCGCGCGCTAGACGAAAGACTCGAGGAGGAAATTCAATCCGCGCGTCGAAATAACTATTCCTTCGCGGTCATCATGATGGATCTCGATGGATTCAAAGCTGTGAACGACACATACGGCCACGCAACGGGCGATGATGTGTTGAGGACAGTATTTGGTCAAATGGCGCGCGGCGTCCGTACTACAGACTTTCTGGCGCGTTATGGTGGCGATGAACTGACCCTGATCCTCAGTCAAACAGAGATGTTCTCGGCCCAGGTGGTTTCTGAAAAAATTGTTGAAGGAATGAAAAAACTCAAGTTTAAACTCCCAGACGGGAAGAGATTGAGAATTGGGATCTCGGGCGGCATTGCCATCTTTCCTGTCCATGCGCTTAATGGATCAGACCTCCTGCGCGCAGCAGACGCGGCGCTTTATCAGGCCAAGAAATATCAGCGTGGGACTTTTCAGCCAGCACGCGGCATCACAGGTCCGCTGGCATCACATCGAATCGGAGGCGAATAAAGCCTCCAATTATTTTTCGGGGGTTATAATAATCACAAACATGTCACTCTGAGGGCGTTCTTTGCCCGAAGAGTCTCTAAAATGAATTGGAGACCCTTCGCTATGCTCAGGGTGACATTTTAGCGGAGAACCATCATGCCCCGCAAAGTCAAAATCATCCTGAACCCCATGGCAGATATGGGAAATGCATGGCGCGTTGCCCGCGACTTGCGCTCTATCACAGAACAACATGGAAACGTGGATTGGAGCGGCACAGTTTATCCCGGTCATGGGATTGAACTGGCAAAACAGGCGGGAGAACAAGGTTATGACATGGTCATCGCTATGGGTGGAGATGGAACGGTTCATGAAGTGATCAACGGGATCATGGAGATTCCGGAAGACAAACGACCTGTCCTTGGTGTTGTTCCCGTTGGCTCTGGCAACGACTTTGCTCACGCTATCGGTGTGCCGGCAAAATCAGATCATGCCCTGGTACACGCGCTCAATAGCGACCTGTCCAAAGTAGATCTGGGTCTGATGACCGATGGACATGGGAAAAAAGAATATTTCGATAACACCACTGGGATTGGGTTTGACACAGTCGTTACCATTCGCTCGCACAGGCTGCCTCTTCTACGCGGCTTTCTCATGTATCTGACGGCGGTCATTCAAACCATTTTCCTTAATCATGACCCCATCAGCATGAAAATCGAAACCGAGGAACACAAATGGGAACAAAGCAATTTGCTCCTCACCATCTGCAACGGTCCGCGTGAAGGCGGCGGGTTCATGATCGCGCCCGAAGCAAAAATTGACGATGGCATTTTGCATTATGCAATGATCAAGAAGGTAAGCCGCCCCATGATGTTTCGGCTTGTGCCTGAAGTGATGAACGGAACCCATGGCCGCTTTAAACAGGTCACAATGGGCTCATGCAAAAAGATGAGCGTCAGCGCCGACCGCCCAATGTACATCCATGCAGATGGCGAGATTTATTCGGGATTCGGCACGGATGTTCGCAACGTGACTTTTGAAGTTTTGCCAAGTGTGTTGAAAGTCATAAGAGGATAAACAGCGAAACGCATAGATAAGTGGACACCTAATTAGGTGGACAGGTACAATACATGTATACTTCCGTCCATGCCTGACCTTTTTCACTCCCTCCTCAATCAGGATATCGGACATCTGCGTATCATCGCGGAATTATGGGGACTCGAATTGGATCCCAAGAACGTGGACGCGGCGCTCGAAAAACTTTCCGTTTCACTTCTCGAACCGAATCTGCTTGCCGAGATAATAGATTCTCTACCTGCCGAAGCAGACTCTGCTCTCACCACCCTTATCAACTCGGGCGGACGGATCCCCTGGCCTACATTCACACGCAAATTTGGTGACATCCGCGAAGCAGGCGCAGGCAAACGCGATCGGGAGAAGTTGTATCTCAAACCTGCGTCAACATCAGAAATCTTGTATTATCGTGGACTTCTGGCACGGGCATTTTTTGATACAAAAAAGGGACCACAGGAGTTTGCCTACATTCCTGATGATTTGCTGGAAGCAATTAGCCAAGGAAATACCCAGTCACAAATAGAAAACGAAAAAGTATCTCTGCGTATCCATGACCTATCCTCCGTGGAGGAGGCTGTAACAAGCAGCGAACCACTCGGCCGTGCAGCATCTCCTGGCGAGCGTGGACAAGAAATCCCCACAAATGATTCCATTTTGGATGACGCAACTACTTTGCTGGCAGCGTTACGACTAGGCATCGATCCTCCTGAAACAAAGATACCGATAAAAGTGATGCAAGCCTTGCTTCAATCAGCAAATTTAATTGAAGGAACTGCACCCCAACCGGAACCAGTAAAGGTTTTTCTTGAATCACCACGCGCGCAGGCACTGGCTTTCCTTCAAAACGTGTGGATTGAAAGTGAGTCCTTCAACGAACTGCGTCTCGTGCCAGGTATTATCTGCGAAGGTGAATGGAAGAATCAGCCACAGGAAACACGCGAATTCCTATTAAATTTACTGGATGCCATCCCTGAGGGCAAATGGTGGAGTCTGAATGCTTTCATCCGTGACATCAAGCAAAAGTATGCAGACTTCCAACGACCTGCTGGTGATTATGACTCATGGTTCATCAAACGCGAATCTGACGGTCAGTACCTGCGCGGCTTCTCAGCCTGGGATCAGGTAGACGGCGCGCTGATCAAATATTTTATAACGAATATTTTGTATTGGCTGGGACAGGTTGACCTGTGTATCGCAGAAGGTAGCACAGAACCAACATCTTTCCGAACCACGAATCCCGATTCTCGAATCTCCAACCCAGAAAGTACTAAAATACATGTCGCATCTCAAGGTCTGATCTCCGTTCCGCGGCTTGCTCCACGCGTTGTGCGTTACCAAGTTTCAAGATTTTGTGAGTGGGAAGAACGCAAAGAGGATATTTATCGTTACCGTATTTCAACAAATTCACTCACCAGGGCCAAAGCGCAGGGACTGAAAGTAGAGCATCTACTCGCCCTGCTTGCAAAATATTCCGACGCAGGGATTCCGCCGACGCTGGTCAGGGCCCTCAAACGCTGGGAAGTTAACGGGACCGAAGCGCGGTTGCAGACTCAGGTCATCTTAAAGGTGAGCAAACCCGAGATCCTGGAAGAGATGCGCAGATCGAAGGCGGGAAAATTTTTAGGCGAAGTGTTAAGTCCGACAACGGTGATCGTCAAAAGCGGAGCCATCCAAAAAGTGATGGACATGTTGGCAGAGTTGGGATTGTTGGCAGAGGATAATGCTGCTCAAGCCATTGTTCCTCCGACCGTGCTCAGGATGGGCCCCGGCGACCAGGGAGCAGAGAAAATTTAAGGCGATTGTCATGCAAAAAGGTGACAATCGCCTTTATTCAAAGTAGCTATAATCATTACGCAAGATTATGTCCATTCACGGAGTTCCCATGTCCAAACTCGATTGGCTTACGCAAGAGATTGAGGGGCTGAAAGAACAGGGCCTGTATAACCGCATCCGCACGATTGGCTCAGCGCAGGGCGCATGGCTGACCGTCGACGGAAAGAATGTGCTCAACTTCTGTTCGAACAATTATCTGGGCCTGGCGAATCATCCGAAAATCGTTGAAGCTGCAAAGGAAGGGACAAAGAAATACGGCGTGGGTCCTGCCGCCGTGCGCTCCATCGCGGGCACCATGGACTTGCACGTCCAACTCGAACAGCGGCTTGCCACGTTCAAAGGCGCGGAAGATGTCATCACGTTTCAATCGGGCTTCACCGCAAATCTTGGAACCATCTCTGCGCTTGTCAGCAAGGAAGATGTGATTTTCTCAGACCGGCTCAATCATGCTTCGATCATTGATGGATGCCGACTCTCGGGGGCAAAAATTGTCGCATATGAACATAATGACCCGGGCGCGCTGGAGGACGCCATCAAAGAACACGCTTCAAACTTCCGTCGCGCCTTGATCATCACTGACGGCGTCTTCAGCATGGATGGCGACATCGCCCCACTCCCAGCGCTGGTTGAGGTCGCCAAGAAATATGACATCCTCTTCATGGTGGATGACGCGCATGGTGAAGGCGTACTCGGTAAAGGTGGGCGCGGCATCGTCGATCACTTCGGTTTGCACGGCAAAGTGGATATTGAAGTCGGTACCATGTCCAAAGCATTCGGCGTCGTAGGCGGAATGGTCGCAGGCGATAAAGTCATCATCGAATGGCTGCGCCAACGCGGACGACCGTTCCTGTTCTCCTCCGCAGTCACCGCGCCGGACGCGGCGGCTTGTCTCGCGGCAGTGGATCTGCTGGAAGAATCCACTGAATTGGTAGATAAGCTCTGGGCGAATGCAAAGTACTTCAAGGCCGAAATGAAGAAACTCGGGTTTGATACTGGCGTGAGTGAAACACCCATCACACCCGTCATGCTCGGTGAAGCGCCACTTGCACAACAATTCAGTCGCGAGTTATTTGAAGAAGGCGTATTCGCCATGTCGATCGGATTCCCGACTGTGGCGAAAGGCAAGGCGCGCATCCGTGTTATGATCTCCGCTGCGCATGATAATGATGATTTAGGGAAAGGCTTGGATGCGTTTGAAAAGGTAGGAAAGAAGTTGAGAGTGATTTCATAAGGGCAAGGTCATCTCGCTCCGGGCAGGATTAACCTGCTCTTATATGTGTGTTGAAAAATGAAATTCGACCCGCAAAAACATAATCGCCGTTCCATTCGCCTGAAGAATTACGATTACGCGTCTGAGGGCGCGTATTATGTCACAGTTGTGACGCAGGGGCGCGAATGCTTGTTTGGAGAGATTGTCAACGCAAAAATGTATTTGAGCAATTACGGCGAAATCGTTCAAAAATGGTGGGACAATATTCCCCACCATTTTCCAAATGTGGAAACAGGCGCGTTCGTCATTATGCCAAATCACATTCATGGAATTGTTTTTGTGACCGAAGAACGTAGGGGCGAGGTCGTCTCGCCCCATGACCAGCCAAATGATAGTAACCAGAAGAATACTATGCAAACAAGTGAAACCGATAACCAGGGCGGGGAGATTCCGCCCCTACGTAGGCCAACATTGGGACAAATCGTGGCATATTTCAAATATCAATCTACCAAAGAAATGAATGAGGCAGACAACACAGGCATCATCACAAAATTCTGGCAACGAAATTATTATGAGCACATCATCCGCAACGAGAAAGAATTGAGACGGAAGACTGATTACATCTTGGACAATCCATCTCAATGGGATGAAGACCAAGAAAATCCCCAAAATATAAAATCGCCAAGTTCATCATGAATTTGGCGATTTTATGTAGCAGTAAAACCATCATCTACAGGGCAGGAAGACCTGCGCCCCTATATGTTCATTTACTTTGCATACGCGTCCAAGAACTCATCCCAGCCCGTTTGCAATGCAAAATCAAGATCCAGGTAATAGTCATAATTTGAGTCTTTTTCACTTGCCTTAGAGATGTGATAGATCGTGATCCCATGCACGGCGGCATACGCATTGACATGATGCTCATCTAAAACCACTATACTGAATGCGTTCATCACCGCCTGACTCCTGGTTTTGATCGTCGTGTTACTGACCAGGCGATTGATCTCATATGCCATGTCATACAGGTCTTTATCCATAGGCGCTTGCCAGAAACTACGGGTCGCGCCGAACGCACGGTTGTACTTGGACCGATTCGCGGCAAGTCCGACCTTCAACGCAACCGACCAATCTTTGACCGCGGCTAGAAGCGTATCAAAACGTTCATCTACTGCAACAGCAGACCACGTCTTATCGCCCGTCGCGCTCTGGCTGGTGGCAATTGCAACGTCATCAGCTGTCATGTCTGGATTCTGTGCCAATTGTTCGAGCACAAGATCATACTGAATACCTTCCGAACCGACCCATTCCTGTGAATGAGCGAGCGCGGTGGCATGTCCGTGCCATAGCATTTGCACTTCAATCGAAGCCATATTGCACCCGTCAAACCCAACCATGTCAATGAATTCAATTGACGGGAGCGCGGCTTTCATTTCATCCATATCGAGGGTATCGCCGTTATTCGTGTCATCCAGCATCACCCAACCCGGATGCCAGTTCCAGCCGTGACCCCAGAAATATAAGGCGTAATGATCGGCGGGATAATTGGTCTTCGTCCATGTGACGAAATCAATGAGAGTTTGCGGGTCACCCATGTTGCGTTCACCCCAATCAGCAACAGCGCTCGCCGAGTCGGCGGTCATGCCTTGTGTCACATGATAGAGCTTGGTCGTCTGCCAGTCGCCGCGGCTGGTGTCATAGCCCGGACCTCGATCCGCCAGGGCGACGACCTGCACATCCGCAGGCGATCCGGTGAATGCGAGTTCCGTTGCGAGTTCCGTTTCAATATCGCTGACAATGTAAGTTTCAAGATCGTTATCCCCCGACATGTAAACCATCACGGTCTATTTGGCTTGCGGCGCGGGCAACGTGGGCGCCGCACCTGCGGCTCCGGTCAACACTGCCAGTAAAACAATCACCGCTGCAAATGTAACAAATATATGGAAAAACTTGCGCATGTTGCCTCCATCGGCGAATAGCTGGATTGGTTATCAATTGCTCCCAAAGACAATCACTAAAGACCTTTGATGAGTGATGGGCTTTCCACCCTAAAATGCTTTGGCCACTAAAAAGAGTGTAGCATAACAAAAACCTAAATTCATTGCAAGAATGATGCAAGTTCTTACTCGCACTCTCAATGCAAACGGCTCGATACAGTGGGTATTCAGACCTCGTACTGCCTTGACAAAAATAACTAAACACTGTATATTTACATTGTTTAGTTATGGAGAATAACATGGTTAGACCCATCAAGAATAAACAAATCCCGAATTTGCAGGAAGCCATTAAGGGCACAGCCTGGAAGCAGATTGCCGAACTTGGCGCCCCTGCTCTTTCCTTGCGAGCCATAGCTCGGGAGCTGAAGATCACCGCACCTGCCATCTATAACTACTTCCGTGATCGCGATGCACTGGTGACAGCACTCATTATTGATGCATTTACATCTTTTGGCGATTGGCAACTCGAAGCCCGAGACTCTGTCCCAGAGAAAGATCTCCTCGGTCGGATGAACGCGATCGGTCTGGCATATCGAAACTGGGCACATACCTTTCCGCAGCGTTACCAGCTCATTTTTGGAACACCCATCCCCGGCTACGAAGGTCCAATGGAAAAGATATTTCCCTCCTCAGCACGCTCTTTGAGCGCCCTAGTCAGCGTGGTAGAGGGATTGCGCCTGGCAGGAAAACTAAATGTTGACAGCTTTCCGAAAGTCAAATCCAACTACAAGATCAGCTTTGAGGCATGGAAGACCTACGGGGGCAACGCAGAGATCCTGTCTCTCTCTGTTGCGATGCTCATCTGGGCACGCGTACACGGCATCGTTTCACTCGAGATCGGCGGTAACCTGCCACCCTTCGGGCCGAAGGGTGATGCCTTGTATCGCTATGAGCTGCAGTCTATTTATGAGCAATTTATCAAGGAGTAAATAATGTCAATAAACCATGTTGTGTTAGGCACCGGCGCGATTGGACGTGCGGTCGCAGATGAACTTATCAAACGCGGACAATCCGTCCGTATGGTTAATCGCTCGGGGAAGATGGACGAAATCCCAGCCGGGGTGGAGGTGGTCGCTTCAGATCTTTATGACCAAGCGAAGGTCAAAGAATTGACGCGAGGTGCAAGGGTCGTCTACCAAGCCTCCCAACCCAGATACAGCGAATGGCCTGAGAAATTCCCGCTTTTACAGAAGTCCATTATTGATGGTTTGACGGGCCGTGATGCAAAGTTGGTTATCGTTGAGAACTTGTATATGTATGGCGATACCCATGGCAATCCAATGACTGAGGAAACTCCATATCACGCACACACGCGAAAGGGACGGGTACGTGGAGAGATTTCAACAGCTGCATTTAATGCACATAAGGAGGGACGTGTGCGGGTTACATCGGCACGCGGAGGCAACTTCTTTGGGCCCTGGGGTACCGACTCCACAATGGGAGCACGCGCGCTTTATCCATTATTGCGTGGAAAGTCTGCTCAACTGATCGGGCGCACGGACGTACCTCATTCACATACCTACACAAAAGATTTTGGCATGGCGCTTGTCATTCTAGGTGAGCGCGAGGAAGCAGATGGTCAGGCATGGCATGTACCAAATCATCAGCCCAAGATATCGCAAGCTGAGCTGGTCCGCATGTTCGCTGAAGAAGCAGGTGTTGAACCAAAAATAAGCAGTATGGGCAAACTTATGATGACAATTGGGGGCCTCTTCATCCCCGAGGCAAGGGAGACAGTGGAGATGATGTATGAGTTCGATAAACCCTTTATTGTCGACTCAAGCAAATTTGAAAAGGCTTTTGGAGTGAAGGCAACACCGATGCGCGAGGCAATTCGAGAAACAGTTAATTGGTATAAAAATCATATGGAGCTAAATCATGGCTAAGATCTTCAATGGTCGTTTTACCGCAAAAACCGACCAACCTTTTGTGGTCTTTCTGATCGGTATGCGCGTCAACAAATGGTGGCACTTCGATAAATGGATCCCTGTTGCAAGCGCAATGGGACCGATGCTGACAACTTTATTTACACATCCCGAAAAGGGATTCCTGCACGCAGAATTCTATTGGAACTTTACAGGTCCAGTGACAATTCAATACTGGCGCTCCTTTGAAGAGCTTGAACGCTTCGCCCGCCAGCCATCCGAACCACATCTCGAAGCATGGAAGAAGTTCAATCAGGCCTTTGGCACCGATGGCATTGCAGGAATCTGGCACGAGACATATCTGGTCGAACCCAATAGATTCGAGGTGTTCTACGGAAACATGCCAAAGTTTGGCCTCGGTGCCGCCATGGAACATGTGGAAGCAGTCGGGCGGAGAGAAACTGCACGATTGCGTCTCTCAAGACCGCAAGAGACAACATAATCTATTCAGGGCAGATAAAATATCTGACCTGAATTTTTTTCCAAATATTTTTCCATCAAGGTTCATCCCTTCATGGCCCGTTCTTCAAGACCCAAAGATCCCGGGGAATTTTTTCAATGCCTGACAGAAGAGCAACTTATGATTTTCGTCTATTCTCAACTTTGCCTCATGCAAGTATCATATTCATATGCCTCATCAACGGGCCGAGCATAATGACTTAATGCAAAATCGTGCATCGCTTACCCGCTTTGCCTGGCTATCCATTGGCGCGGCGCTTGCGACGATCACTCTCAAGACAGTTGCATATTTTCTAACAGGCTCGGTGGGTCTATTATCTGATGCGATTGAATCGCTTGTCAATCTGGCTGGAGCAAGTATGGCTCTCATCATGCTCAGCATTGCAGCGCGACCGGCAGATGAAAGCCACGTCTACGGTCACAGCAAAGCGGAATATTTCGCCAGTATCACGGAAGGGCTTCTCATTTTAGGCGCCGCAATAGGGATCACGAGTGCTGCCATAGAGCGTTTGCTCCATCCGCAACACTTGGAGCAGCTGGGGTTTGGGCTGGCTGTCTCCGTTGCAGCTTCGGTAATTAACTTCATTGTCGCACGCAAATTAATGGATGAAGGTAGCAAACGTAGTTCCATTACCCTCGAAGCAGACGCTCACCATCTTATGACCGATGTATGGACTTCCGTTGGCGTGATCAGTGGCGTTGCCATTGCAGGATTCACCGGCTGGACTATTCTTGACCCGCTCGTTGCGATTGCTGTTGCTCTTAATATCATTTGGACTGGCGTGAAGCTTGTTCGCCGGTCCGTTGCCGGTCTCATGGATGCCGCTTTGCCCGAGCGCGAGCAAAGGTTGATTCAAGAAGTTATGGAGAAATATCGCGAAAAAGGTGTCAACTTCCACGCACTGCGTACCCGCGAAGCAGCGGCGCGAAGATTCATTTCGGTCCATATTCTTGTCCCTGGCGATTGGACCGTCCATGATGCGCACCACGTTGCGGAGGATTTCGAGTCTGAGGTCCGAGCCGTATTGGGAGGTGTAGTCACGGTTTTTACCCACCTTGAACCTGTTGAAGATGAACTCTCCATGGAAGATATTTTTTTGGATAGGAAACAATGAGAAGCGCGGCTATACTTACAATGTAGCTATTTATCATGCCGTCTCAGTCCCAAATAGAAAATGGAGCTGGAGGAAACGATTAGATTTGTACCCTCCTAAAATATTCGATGCCCAATCAATATGACATCCTGATCAAGAGAGCAAGATTGCGCCGGAGGCTCGAGTCCCTGGTGGATATTGCTATTACTGGAGGGCAAATTGTATCGCTCGAAGAAAATCTGGTTGGGGATGCAGAGATAGTGATCGACGCGCAGGGGGATTTGGTGACAGAATCCTTTGTTAACCCACATCTGCACCTGTGCAAGGTCTACACCCGCGCAATGATGGATGAAGAGGCCCTCACCGACTATCATGCTGAAGGTATGGGCAAAGCCATGACCACCATCGAACTGGCAGCGCGGATCAAGGAAAAATATGACGAAGCCTGGATCATCAAGAATGTCCGCAAGGCACTGGCACAAGCCGCCATTTATGGCAACACCCATATCCGTGCATTTGCGGATGTGGATAGCAAAGCCCGTCTTGAGGGAGTTAAGGCACTTCTGCTCGCCCGTGAGGAGTTCAAAGGAATCGTTGAGATTCAAGTCTGCGCCTTCACACAAGACGGATGGGTGCGTGAGCCTGGCGTGGACAAATTAATGCGACAATCCATGGAATTAGGCGCAGATGTCGTTGGCGGCATTCCGTGGATCGAGTACACAGAGGCGGATGTGCAACAGCATATCAGAGAGATTTTTGATCTCGCACAGGAATTCAACAAAGATGTCTCTATGCTGGTAGATGATGCGGGCGACCCCGGTTTGCGCTCGCTGGAAACGATGACGGTTGAGGCCATTCGACGCGGCTGGCAGGGACGCGCCTTGGCGCATCACGCCCGTGCCATGGCTTTATACCCGCAACCTTACTTTCAGAAAATCGCCGCTCTGCTCAAGCAGGCAAAGATGGCCATTGTGAGCGATCCCCACACGGGACCATTGCATGCACGGGTGAAAGAACTTTTGGCAGAAGGCGTGACAGTATGTCTCGGCCAGGATGATGTCTCTGATGCCTACTATCCATTCGGGCGCAACAACATGCTCGAAGTGGCGTTTCTTGCCGCGCACTTGCTTTGGATGACCACAAATCGTGAGTTAGAGACTCTTTACGACATGGTTACGCTCAATGCGGCGCAGGCGATGAACTTAAAGGATCATCAACTAAAAGTTGGGGCGAGAGCGAATCTGGTCGTATTGAGTGCATCTAGCGTATTGGAAGCCATACGCGAGCATATTGTCCCCCGTTATGTCATCACGAATGGAAGCGTAGTTGATCGTGCCAAAATGGAGTCCGTTGCCCGGGCGGGTGAGTGGGAACAATAATTGGCGAACAACAGCCGCTTGAGTAATACGATCAGAAAGAAGTAAATCCCATGTCAGAAACGAATATTCCCCTGACAAAAGGCAAACTGATTGAGCAGGTCCGTCTGCATGACCATCATGATCCGCACCGTCGTGAGTCGCGGCTTTCGGATGTGATCCTTGGCGGGCAGGATGGGCTGGTAAATGTCCTCGGGGTCATCCTGGGGGTAGCCGCGGCAACGCAGGATGCGCGGATCGTTATTGCCGCAGGGCTGGCCGCCACATTTGCCGAGTCCATCTCAATGGGCGCGGTCGCGTACACTTCTACGCTGGCAGAGGATGATCTTTATCTCAGCGAAAAGGAACGGGAACATCGTCACATTCATCTTGCCCCCGATGTGGAAATTGAAGAGATACGCGATATCTATCGCAACAAAGGATTTGAAGGCGAAACCCTGGAAAAGATCGTCGAGGTCATCACATCGAATCCTGACGTATGGGTCAACGTGATGATGTCTGAGGAATTCCAGATGACGCCGCCCGAAAAATCAAAAGCGGTCCGTTCAGCCATCATCGTTGGATTCTCCGCACTGGCAGGCTCCCTCATCCCCCTCTTTCCGTTCTTTTTCTGGAACGTGAGCCTGAGCATCTGGGTCTCGATCGTTATTGCCGCCCTCACTCTATTCGTCGTCGGCGCGTACAAGGCACGCGTGACCATCGGCAGGCCATTCCGCAGCGGTCTGCAAATGGCGGTGATCGGCACCATAAGTGCCCTGGCTGGTTATGTTGTTGGACTGATTTTCAAAGTGCCCACTGTTCCCTAAGTCAGCGGCTCTCTCTCTTTCCAGATCGTGAAGTTTTTTAGGATTGAGCCACCCAGGAACTCGCGCACAATGGAAGTACCTGGCACAAGATTTATATCAAGCGGGACAAACCATTCAAGAAATGCCAGCAGTCGTTTTGCTTCAATGTATTCAGGTGTGCCATGTGGGACCTGTCGCAGGAGCGGTTCAGCAAAAGGCTTGAGCGCGGCCAATTCATAAGCCAGGGCAGAGTTGAACATCACATTCGCATTTTCCTGGAATGGGAAGATATGCCGCTTCTCGCCGCGCCGCACCGATTCCCAGCGGCTGATGGTTTGCGCAGCAGTGTAGCCGCGTTCACGCGCGTCACGCACAATGCGCCGGACGAGTCGCGTATCAGTGGTGGAAACGCGGTTGTGACGATCCAGGTTCAACTGAGTCAGAGCCGAGACGTAAATGCGAAATGCTTCGCCACTCAAATTTTCGGGGATGAGCCGCGGGTCCAGCCCATGAATCCCCTCCAGGATGATGGGTTGTCCGGGTTTCAATCGGATTTCTTCCCCCACTTCTCTCATCCCGGTTTTGAAGTTGTAACGCGGCAATCGAACCAGTTCACCAGCCATTAAACGCTGCAGATCACTTGCTAGCAAGGGAAGATCCAACGCATAGATGGATTCGAAATCGGGCTTGCCATCTTCATCGAGCGGTGTTTTATCACGATCGAGAAAATAATTATCAAGTTCGAGTGGAAACGGTGAAATACCCAGAGCGAGCAATTGCACGGTCAGCCGGCGCGCAGTGGTCGTTTTACCTGCCGAGGATGGTCCTGCAATCAAAATAAGGTGCGAACGATCAAGTTGTTCAACAATCCGGTTTGCAATGCGTGCAAGACCTTGTTCATGGAATGCTTCCGAGACAAGCACAATCTGATCACTGCGTCTATCCTGAATTGCATCATTGAGTGCGCCGACATTCTCAATACCAAGCTTCGCAAGCCAATCCCCGTATTGCAGAAACGTTGACAGCAATTTTGGATACTCAGGCATCGGCAGCAACTCATTCGGGTTATGACGGCGCGGGTAGCGCAATGTGAACCCGCCGTGCACGTTCACCAGGTCAAACAGACGCAGATAGCCCGTTGAAGGAACCATATAGCCGTGATGATAATCCATTCGGTCGCCGAGGCGATACAGAGTGAGATAGGTTTTTTTGCGATACTTGAGCAAACGGACCTTATCGTCGTAACCACGTGAGTGGAAATACTCAATGGCTTCCGGTAATGGCACTTCCTTCCGCTCAAATGGCAAATCCGCATCCACCAACTTTTGCATGTGGACTTTGAGCGTCTCGATCTCGGACTCAGATAACGGGTTGCGTCCCCCCACCTGACAGTAATAGCCACCTGAGGCAACTGAGTGATCGACAAAAAGGATCCCATCGGGAAACAGGTCTGTGAAGGCCATCTCGAGCAAGAACGTCAACGAACGTCGATAGATGCGCGCACCATCAGGGGAAGACATGGTCACCGGCTCGACACGCGAATCTATTTCGATGGGGTAGTTCAATTCACGCAAATCGCCATTAACGATCGCAGCAACGAGTTGGGAATCAAGTTCCAGCACAGCCAGAAACTCCCCCACTTTGGCTCCACGCGGACCTGACAACACACGCCCATCCGGAATATGGACTTCAACCTCAGGGCTGGGAGAAACAAAGCTAATTTTTTCTTTCATCTTCATTCACATTTTGTGGAAGGTCAAACATAGAATGTCAGGTTGATTTCTGACC
>DASWKT010000338.1:0-2476 GCA_036396515.1 Anaerolineales bacterium
GCCCTGCTCGGAACCCGCATAATTGCTTGCGCCCAGTGCTAAAGCGATGCTGCTGCTCAAGCCGATGCTCGCGAATAGGCGGCCATAGCCGCGCGACTCGTGAATCCCCATCGTGCTGGTGCATTTTTCGATCCCGGAACATAAGGCTTTTAAAGTATTTATTAAGCGCGTTGATACATCTTCAATGGTCCCCGCCTCTTTGATCGCCACCTCAAAGAGCAAATACGGCACGACGGCATCTGCTCCTAGGCCGATGCACATCACAAGATCATGCAGGTTGCGGATCGCTCCGCTGCGCAGAACCAGGCCGGTCTGTCGGCGCAGGTTGACTAGTGGAGAAGAAGCAATAAGCCCTAGATCTATTTTGCCGTTGTCTGCCAGTGGGATTGGCATGGATGCGTCTAGTGGAGAAGGCTCAATAAACGTTTGGCGGAGAGCACGATCCAGGACACCGAGCATAAGAATGGGATCGATCCAGCCATTCTGCTCCCGGAACGAATCCGCATCATCCAGGATGAGTAGCTGGGTACCGTTTCGAACGGCCTCCACCGCGGTTTGAGCGATTCGCTCAAGGCCCTCAATAATTGTTTCGCCGGGTAAGGTCACTGTTTGCAGGCGGGCCATTTGATGACTGGGAAATTGTTCAACGAGTTGATCGAGAGTGGTATGACCTGATTCCGCCGCGACCTGATTGAACTGTCGTTCTTCATTTCTAGAATATGTTAAGCAATCTAATAAGATTGGCGTTTCAAGTGTGATCGTTGTGGCCCGACCCATTTCATTGGGGGCCAGTGGCGGGCGCGCCCCGAGCACCGCTTGGGTGGAGAAATGTTCCGCCTCACGTTCACGATCCACGGCCGGGTTGGTGACAACCGCGACGGCCTCTTTGAAATAATCTGATATGTTCTGTCGTTCTTTCGAAAGCGGTGCCAGCGGGCCATCGTAGCCAAGCGAACTGATGGGGTCGACTCCGTTTTTAGCCAGGTCTTGAATCCATTCACGGTCTTCGCGTCCCCAACCGAAAGCGGCCATGCGGTTATCGAGCCTAGCCGAGATACGATTGTCAAGTCCAATTTCAGGTGCGGCGGGTTGCGTAGTTGCCTGGGTGATGAGAAAGGCTTCCTGCGCGGGAACAGTTTTGGACGGCGCGACGGCGAGACGCTTGCTGATCGTTTCCAGTGAACCAAATCTACGCGGAGTCTGGTTAAGCATTTTTTGCTGGATGGCAGGATAGTCAAATACCTCAACGGTGCGCGTGCCGCGATGGATGCGCAGGCGCATCTTCTCACCAGGCGAGAGCGGAATCGGATCCGAACGCATCGTGTCGAGATGGTAGACACCCTTCTCCGAGGAGAAGAAATATTCCTTCTCCGTGTCACCAAACCACAATGGACGCAGACCAAGTGCATCCACGCTAAAAACACACTCATCGCCATAGCGCGAAATGATGCCTGCGGGGCCCTGAGCGAAGGGCCCAAAAGCCTGCCGATAATATTTATAGACAGTTTGCAGGTCGGGGGCAAGCTTTTCTACCTCGCTTAAGATGGGTGGGAAAGCCAATTCCATTGCTTCTGCGAGTGAAAAGTGATAACGATGTATGAGGCTTGCCAGGAGCCTGTCTAAATCCTGCGAGTCGCTCCCCCCTTCAACCAACTCGACACCCAGCATTTGCGCCTGTTCGCGCAGGCGGGCAATCGTATTGATCTCACCGTTGTGCCCAAGCAGACTAAAAGGCTGGACGCGTTCAAAACTGGTGGCTGTATTGGTTGAATAACGGGCATGTCCGATGGTAATCGCTGTGGTGAAATCCGGGTTGCGTAGTTCTGGGTAATACTGATATAGCGTTTCGATGGAACCGCGCACCTTATAGACAACGACATTGCTCGAGAGCGAAGCAACGCTAATGCTTGTGCTCTTTTCGATTTTAAGGGCCAAATCAAAGAGCGTTCTTTCCACATGTTCAAGAGGTCCATTCCGTACCAGTCCAGCAACCTGCCATTGAAAGGGTGCCTGCAGACGTCCCATTTTTCCAAGCGCCTGTGGACGGGTCTGGAGCGGGCGTTCGAGCAACAAATCCATGCCACTTTCTTTGAGCATGTTGAGGACCCTGGCCTCGGTGCTGAGATCTGTTTCAGTATTCGGGATCATCAAATGCCCGACAAAGAAACGCCGATCTTCGGCAAGCCAACCCGGTTTTCCCTCATGCTCAAGAGCCTGCGACCATAACAAGCGCGGGATGTCGGTCATCACACCGCACCCATCCCCTTCGCCATTCACTTCGCCAGAACGATGTCCCATAATACTGAGGGCTGCAAGGGCACGCTTCAAATTCCCGTGAGTTGCTTCCCCATTCTTGCGAACAGATGCCACCAGTGCGCAGGCATCCCGTTCATCCAGCCATATTTTTACATCCGCAGCTGTGGACCAGTTGGATGACATTGGATTTGATTCTTGAAAAATTTTTTCCGCACGCTGA